>DASSIJ010000179.1:0-2632 GCA_035692045.1 Pseudolabrys sp.
CATCCAGGAGCCGCTGGCGAGCAGCAACAGGATCGCCAGCCACACCCACGGAAAGAATTTCTGCAAGGTGACCCGTATCAGCCGCAGCCGCTGTGGCGGCTCGAGCGTGCTGAGCGCGCCGGCCTACGCAGGGCTTGGCAAGCGGTGGCTCAGGTGCGGATGTGGCTCTCGCGAGGGTGTCGGCGCGGAGTTGGAGCTGGCAAGGGCTGCAGGCACGGGATATGCGCCCTTCCCCAGGTTTGTCCAAACACACGTAACCAATTTCATCAGAGTCGGTCGAGGCAAGGCGCGAGGCCGCGTGCAGCCCGGGTCAATCGTTCAAGAAACCGCCGCGGAAATAGATCAGGGGATCGCCGCTGCCGCGCGCGATGACGTCGACCACCCGGCCGATGGCGACAGTGGTGGCGAATGGCTGAGGTCGCCATCCCCCGGCAATGATCCAGGAGATTTTGCGGTTGATTGCAGAACTGCGGCCGAAGCCACCGCCTGCACCAGCATGAGACGACCGATGGTCATGCGTTTAGTAGCAACTGACGGGAGGACTGCGCCCAGATGCCGAGGAAACGAGACAGTTCGGACTCAGGAGCGCTGTTCCGAGGCCGGATCGTACGCGAACAGCCGTCAACCCGGAACGGAACTTACCGGTGCTGCGGAAAATCGCTATCATCCGCCTCAAGTTCAGGGTCCATCCGGGAAATCCCGGCTATACTGAGACCCCGCTTTACACCTGACCGCAGACTTTTCGATCAGAGGGAAGCCGTGGAATTAGCAGTCCGCAAGGATTCCGACCGCTTCGTCAAACAGGGCGCTTACGGCGCATTGCAGGCGCGCTTGAGGAGGCAGTCAGGCAAATTGGCCGAAATTCCCACAGTGGTCCTGTCGGCATTCGATCGAAGCACCCGCCTGCTTCCTTTCCTCTTCTACGACACGCTCATGTTTCCGGCCGGAGCGGGCGCGATCGCCAACGCGCTCAATCAGGCTGGATTCGCGCGTACCCGCGCTGTGTTTCAGCTCTGGAATCCCAACTTCAAGCTGAGTCGGGCTCGTTTCGATGGCCGTGCGATTGAGATGCTGTTGATATCCAGCATGCATATTAACTCGCAGCGGGCTTATGACGCAATCAGCGAGGCGTGGTCCCTTGACGCCGAGCGGCCACTGGTCATTGCCGGCGGCCCCAAGGCGATTTACGAGCCATATCACTTCTGGCCGGAACCGGGGAAGCGCAATCCAACTGCCCCGGACGTGGCGGTTACTGGAGAGCAATACGTTCTGCTCGAACTGCTTGATACATTGCTCGCTTATCGCGACGCTCGCGGGACGATGCGTTCGGCGTTCGAGCTCGCTCGGAGCGACGGCGCGCTTGATACAATCCCAGGCCTTGTCTATCTCGCGCCAGGTGCCAGTGTGCGGGAACCCGTGCTAATTGACACGGGACTGCAGCGGTTAGTGCGCGATCTTGATGAATTGCCCGGCGAAGAGACGGCGCTTGGTCTGCTCGAACCGCCACATCGCGGCCCTGGGCTATCAACGCAGCCGCTTGATGCGGCGCGAGTCGGCCGTCACGCCAAGATCGCGAGCCTGCTGGTCACCCAGGGGTGCAAGTTCAACTGCTCCTATTGCCCGATTCCGGCCGTCAATCAGAAGAGTTGGCGCTATCGAAGTCCCGAGAGCGTAGCACGGACGATCGCTTCGATTTACGATCGCTTCCACATCAAGTACTTCTTCGGGGCCGACGACAACTTTTTCAACCGGCGCGAGACGGCTGAGGCCTTGCTGAGCGCGATGGCCCGTTCGACGGCGGGCCGTCGGCCTTTTCGCGAACGAATCCGCTTTGCGACGGAAGCAACGCAGTTCGACACCTATCGAAATCGCGATCTGCTCCCGCTGGCTCGCGATGCTGGCGTTTACGCACTGTGGTTCGGCATCGAAGACTTGACTGCAACACTGATCAATAAGGGGCAGAAACCGACTCAGACGGTCGAATTGTTTCGCCTGATGCGCGACCAGAAGATTTCGCCGATGGCGATGATGATGTTTCATGAGGGGCAGCCGTATCACACGCCGGGCGCGCTTTACGGCTTACATAACCAGATCAAGTTTCTCCGCGAAGCCGGTGCGGTCAGTGTGCAATGCACGGTACATAGCCCGACCGTTGGGACTCGCGAACAGGAGACCACATTTGCAAAAGGCGGTGTCCTCCACAGTTTGGGCCGCTACGTTATCACGGACTCGCACTTTGACGGTAACCATGTGGTCGTCGTTGAGCGGGAAGCCGCATGGAAACGTCAGGTGAAACTGCTGGGAGGTTATGCGACTTTCTACAATCCGGTCAACTTGGTGCGAGCCCTCAAGCGCGATGGCTCGCCACTCCGGCGTCGGCGGATCGGCTATCAGTTAGCGGGAATGGCCGCAATGATTTGGACTGCCGCCAAGATGACGCCGTACATCCTACGCCTCCTGACGGGTAGGCCATCGTACAGGACTGACGCTAGCGAAACGACCATAGAGATTCGTCATCCCGAACAGGCATTCCGGCGATGGCCGAGCACATCGATTCAAAAGGCCAAAAGGACATTAGCTTCTTCGTCTCAAACGGTATCAGCTCCTCAGGTGTCGGTGGATAAGGCTTTAA
>DASSIJ010000180.1:0-23157 GCA_035692045.1 Pseudolabrys sp.
CTTATTGCGATTCTTCAGTTTCCATCGGGAGAGGCCGTCAGCGCCTTCCTCGCTGATCCCAAATACGCCCCGTTCGCCGCGGCCCGCAAGGACGGCAGCGAAAGCCGTTTCCAGCTGATCGACGACACCGACCAGGCCGGAACAATTTCTTATCTGCCCAAAGGATGAAAAGGGGAGGCTCGACCCCTCTCGCTTTCGTTGACCCTTTTGTATGGAACGATGAAGCACGCCGTCTCACGCGCAGGCGAAGCGGCGTCTTTTTTAGCTAATCCGCGACAACCGCCGTACCTTCGATCTCGACTTTAGCGCGCGGCTCCAGGAGTCCGGCAACGACCAACAGTGTCATTGCCGGAAAATGCCGGCCGATCATCCGACGATAGGCTTCTCCGATCTCGCGCTGACGAGCGAGATATTCGGCCTTGTCGGTCACGTACCAGTTGAGTCGCACCAAATGACGCGGCTCACCGCCCGCAGCCGCGAGGACATCGACAATGTTTTTCAGCGCCTGCTCGACCTGCACGACGAAATCGTCGCTTTCAAATTGCGCCAATGCGTTCCAGCCGATCTGGCCGGCAATGAAAACCTGTCGGCCTTGCGCAACGATGCCATTGGCGTAGCCCTTTGGCGGAGCCCAGTGCTTCGGCTGCACAATTTCAAACGAGCTTTTGCTCATGATATCTGTTCTCGCAATTTGAAACGTTGAATTTTTCCGGTCTGCGTCTTCGGCAGGGAGTCTATGAACTTCACCGCGCGCGGATATTTGTACGGTGCGATGGTTGCCTTGACGTGATCCTGCAGGATCTTGACGCGCAGACTGTCCGCCACGACGCCCACCTTGAGCACGACAAACGCCGAAACGATCTGCCCCCGTTCCTCATCGGTAGCGCCAACCACCGCGCATTCGGCAACATCCGGATGCGATAGCAGTGCGGCCTCGACCTCCGGCCCGGCGATATTGTAGCCAGCCGAGACAATCATATCGTCGTTGCGGGCAGCGAAGTGGAAGCGCCCGTCTTCGTCCCTCACAAACGCATCACCGGTGAGATTCCAGCCGTCACTGACGTAGTTTTTCTGCCGCTGGTCGGCGAGATAGCGGCACCCGGTTGGCCCACGCACCGCGAGGCGGCCGACGGTGCCGGTAGGGACGTCGTTCATGTTGGCATCGACGATTCTGGCTTCGTAACCCCCAACCGGCCGCCCCGTCGCGCCGGGCAGAGCGTCGGCGATCCGGTTCGTGATGAAGATGTGCAGCATCTCGGTCGAACCGATGCCGTCGAGGATCGGCTTGCCGGTCCGGCGGGTCCAGTCCTCGAATACCGGCGCCGGCAAAGTTTCGCCGGCTGAGACGGCGAGCCGCAGCGACGACAGATTGGCACCCTGGTCCATCGCCGCCATCATTGCGCGATAGGCTGTCGGTGCGGTGAACGAGATTGTCGCTTTATAGGTCTCGATGATCTGTATCATGCTGGCCGGCGACGCGTTTTCGAGCAGCGTGGCGGTGGCACCGAAGCGAAGCGGAAAAATCGCCAGGCCGCCGAGACCGAAGGTAAAGGCCAAAGGCGGCGAACCGACGAACACGTCTTCGGGCGTCACGTTGAGAACTTCCTTGGCGTAACCATCGGCGATGATCAGCAGGTCGCGATGGAAATGCATCGTCGCCTTGGGTTCGCCGGTGGTGCCTGAGGTAAAGCCGAGCAACGCGACATCATCGCGCCCGGTCGCTACCGCATCGAACTTCACTGGTTTGTCGAGCGCGATGCGGTCAAGCTCCGCGTCGTGATTGGAGGTGCCATCGAAATTGACAACCTGCTTGAGGAATTTGCTGGCCTTGGCGCAGGCAACCAGTTCGTCGGCGATGCGGCTATCGGTCAAAGCCAGCGCAATCTCGGCCTTGTCGACAATCTTGCTGAGCTCGCCGGCGCGCAGCATCGGCATCGTGTTAACGACGACGGCACCCGCTTTGGTGGCGGCGAGCCAGGCCGCGACCAGCGCCGGGTTGTTGCCGGAGCGGATCAAGATGCGGTTGCCTGGCTTGACCCCGTAATTCTCAACAAGCGCATGGGCCAACCGGTTCGACCAGTCGGTCAGTTCCTTGTACGTGCGTCTGCGACCATTGCCGATCAGCGCGATGCGGTCGCCGAAACCACGCTCGACCATGCGGTCCGTCAATTCGACCGCGGCGTTCAGGCGTTCCGGATACTGAAATTCCGGCCGGTCCAGCAGGATGTCTGGCCACTGATCGAACGGCGGAAGGCTGTCGCGGGTGAATGTATCGACATGCGCGGATGGACCAAGCTTGATGTTTCTACTCATGTCAGCCACCTGCAGCAGATGAAAGCGCGGATCGGGCGATGATGATTTTCTGGACGTCAGACGCGCCCTCGTAAATGCGCAAGGCGCGAATCTCACGATAAAGCGTCTCGACCGGATGACCGGCGCGCACGCCGTCGCCGCCATGGATCTGCACGGCCGCGTCGATGACGCGCTGCGCCGCCTCAGTAGCGTAAAGCTTTGCCATTGCCGCTTCGCGCGTCACGCGCCCAGCGCCTGCGTCCTTGGTCCAGGCGGCGCGATAGACGAGAAGAGCCGCTGCGTCGACCTCGAGCGCCATATCGGCGATGTGACCCTGCACCATCTGCAATTCCGACAACGGGGCGCCGAACAGCTCTCGGCTCTTGGCCCGTTTGAGTGTTTCGGCCAGCGCGCGTCGCGCGAAGCCGAGTGCGGCGGCACCGACCGAGGTGCGGAACACGTCGAGCGTCGCCATCGCGATCTTGAAGCCGTCGCCGGCCGCACCGATCAGGTCAGCTGCGCCAACATGGCAGTTTGTGAAGGCGAGGCGCGCAAGCGGGTGCGGCGCGATCACCTCGATACGCTCAGCAATCGACAGGCCGGGATTGTCGCCGCGCACGATGAACGCCGATAGGCCCTTCGCGCCAGCGGCCTCGCCTGTACGGGCGAATACCACGTAAAGATCGGCGATGCCCCCGTTCGAAATCCAGGTCTTCTCACCATCAAGTGTGAAACCGTCGCGGTCTCGGCGCGCCGTCGTTGAAATGTTGGCGACGTCGGAGCCGGATGCCGGCTCCGAAAGCGCGAATGCCGCGATCGCCGCGCCGCTGCGGGTTTTCGGCAGCCATTGAGCTTTTTGAGCAGCCGTGCCGAACAGGGAAATCGGGCCGGCGCCAAGGCCTTGCATCGCAAAGGCGAAATCGGCGAGGCCGGAATGACGCGCCAGAGTCTCGCGGATCAAAGCCAGTGTACGGACGTCGATTTTCTCCGACGAATGGTCGCCCGGCGCGCTGTGGTTGAGCCAGCCATCGCGGCCGAGCTGGTGCACCAGATCGCGGCAGGCGGCGTCAACATCGTGGTGATCGACATGCGCGCAATGCTGTGCCGCCCAAGCCTCCAGCCGGCCAGCCAGCGCGCGGTGTCGCTCCTCGAAAAACGGCCAATGCAGGAAACTGCGGTCGAGCATTGTTCAATTTCCGGCGAACTGCGGTTTCTGTTTGGCGACAAAGGCCTCATAGGCACGGCGAAAATCCTGCGTTTGCATGCAAACCGCCTGCGCGAGCGCCTCCGCTTCGATCGCCGCGTCGAGCGGCATCGCGAATTCCTGATGCAGCATGGTCTTCGTCATTGCATGTGCGAATGTCGGACCGTCGGCGAGCTGCTGCGCCACTACCATTGCATCTGCTTCGAGTTTATCCGCCCCGACAATGCGATTGAAAAAGCCCCAGCGCTCGCCCTCCTCCGCTGTCATGACGCGGCCGGTATAGAGCAGCTCTGACGCGCGGCCGTGCCCGATGACGCGCGGCAGCAGTGCACAGGCGCCCATGTCGCAGCCTGCGAGGCCGACGCGGGTAAACAAAAATGCGGTCTTGGCTTGCGGTGTAGCGAGGCGAATATCGCAGAACAGAGCGATCATCGCGCCGGCACCAACGCAGACACCATCAATTGCAGCGATTATCGGTTGCGGGCAGGCGCGCATCGCCTTCACGAGTTCGCCGGTCATACGGGTGAACTCGAGAAGTCCTTTCATATCGCGGCTCAACAGCGGTCCAATGATATCGTGAACGTCGCCGCCGGAGCAGAAATTGCCGCCATTCGAGCCGAATATAATGACCTTGATATCGCGAGCTCGCGAAAGCGCGCGGAAGGTCTGCCCGAGCTCAGCGTAACTTTCGAAAGTGATTGGGTTTTTTCGCTCGGCGCCCTTGAGCGTGATCAAGGCGACGCCGTTCTGCGCGAGCCAGTTAAAATGCTTCGGCTTGTAGTCGCTCATGTTCATGCGCGCGATCCTCCGTTGCGAATACGGCCGGACAATCCGTCAAGATGGCGGATCAACGTGTCCGCCTCCGCCGCGTCGAAGTCCGAGAGTAAGCCATCGACCCAGCCTTGGTGCGCCTTCGCCATGGTTGTGAACCCCTTCAGGCCACGTGGCGTGAGCCGCACATTGATGGCGCGGCGGTCATCGGCCGGTGCCTGGCGCGCGACCAGCTTGTCCGACACCAGCCGATCGATGATGCCGGTAACATTGCCGTTCGACACCATCAGGAAACGTGAGAGCTCGGTCATGGTCATGCCATCGGGCTTCCTTTCGAGCGCAGCCATCACATCGAACTGCGGCAGCGTTACCCCGAATTCGACGCGCAACCGCTCACGCACCTCAGCTTCAATCGCCCGCGCGGCGCGCAAAATCCGGATCCACAGGCGCAGCCGTTGCTTGCTCAGAGACGGCGCAGGCTGACGCGATTTTGTTCTCATGGCGATTGTCATGCCACGTCCCCGCCAATGACAATGGCTTCGCCATTGACCGCATTGGCCGCCGGTGAGCACAGCCACACCACTTTGGCGGCGACATCGTCCGGTGAAATCAACCGACCATCAACATTGTCCCTGGCGAGCGTGGCGCGCGCCTCGGCTACGGTGCGACCGGTCTTGTCTGCAATCGCAGCCGCCGACGCGTCCAAAAGCGGCGTATCGGTAAAACCGGGACACACCGCGTTGACGGTCACGCCGGCCGACATAAGCTCTACTGCCAGTGAGCGCGCGAGACCCACGACGCCGTGCTTGGCGGCGCAATAGGCCGCCACATAGGGATAGCCCTTCAGCCCCGCAGTCGAGGCGGTGAACACAATCCGCCGCGTCCCTCCGCCTTTGCGCGTGACGTCACCCAACGCTGCCTGCACCGTCAAGAACGCGCCGGTCAAATTGACGCCGATCATTCGCTGCCAATGCTCGGCCGAGATCTTCGCGGCCGGTGCGCTTTCGGCTGCGCCGGCATTGGCGATGACGATATCGATTGGCCCACGCACGGCGCGTGCGGCCTCCACCATTGCCACGCAATCGGCCGCATCCGTCACATCGGCCGTGATGGCGGTGGCCTTGGGCAAATTCCTTGCAATCTCGTCGAGCGGCGCCTTGCGTCTCCCGATAAGCGACACGGCTGCGCCTTCTTTCGCCAGCGCCCTTGCGATCGCTGCGCCGATGCCGCTGCCGCCGCCGGTAATCAAGGCATGCAACCCGTCGAGTGAAGCCATTTGTGCGCCCATCACACCTTGCCCGTCATCACGTCAGGTCGCGACTTCAAGCGATGCAGCTGATCGCGACCGGGCCAATAAGGTTTAGGCCAGGTCGAACCTTCGTAACCCAGATTGGCCGCGGCATGCAGCGTCCAGTACGGATTGGCGAGGTGGGGCCGCGCCAGGCAAACGAGATCGGCGCGCCCGGCCATCAGGATCGAATTGACGTGGTCGGCATCGTAGATGTTGCCGACCGCGAGCGTCGCGATACCGGCCTCGTTGCGGATTCGGTCGGAGAATGGCGTCTGAAACATGCGTCCATAGACGGGTTTCGCCTGCTTCGTCGTCTGTCCGGCCGAAACGTCGATCATGTCGACGCCGGCATCGGTCAGCATGCGGGCAATTTCGACCGCGTCCGGCGGCGAAACGCCGTCCGGAACCCAATCGTTGGCGGAAATGCGTACCGAAATCGGCTTGTCGTCCGGCCACACCGCCCGCACCGCACGAAACACCTCGAGCGGAAACCGCATGCGGTTCGCAAGGCTGCCGCCATACTCGTCGGTGCGCCTGTTGGTGAGCGGCGTAATGAAGGCCGACATCAAGTAGCCGTGCGCATAGTGCAGCTCGAGCCAGTCAAAACCGGCGCGCTGCGCCATCTGCGCCGAACAGACGAACTCGTCGCGCACTTTGTCCATATCCGTGCGCGTCATCGCTCGGGGCGTCTGGTTCTCCGCGCTCCACGCAACCGCCGATGGCGCCATCACCGTCCAGTTGCCGGAGGGTAGCGGGGCATCCATCGTTTCCCACCCGAGCTGGGTTGAGCCTTTGGCGCCGGAATGGCCAAGCTGAATGGCAATTTTGGCGTCAGTCTCGGCATGAACGAAATCGACAATCCTCTTCCACGCGGCTTCATGTTCGGAGCGATAAAGTCCGGTACAGCCGGGTGTGATGCGGCCCTCGGACGACACGCAGGTCATCTCAGTAAAGACCAGGCCTGCCCCTCCTTTGGCGCGCTCGGCATAGTGGACCAAATGCCAGTCAGTTGGCGTGCCATCGACCGCACGATACTGCGCCATCGGGGAGACCACGACGCGGTTCTTCAATTCGATGCCCCGCACACGGAACGGCACGAACATCGGCGCCCGCGTCACCTGCGGCGTGCGCCCGGTGGCCTGGCGTTCGAACCAGCGCTCCGCATCGCCAAGCCAGATCCCGTCACGCTCACGCAAGTTCTCATGGCTGATGCGTTGCGAGCGCGTCAGCAGCGAATAGTTGAACTGAACCGGATCGAGATTGAGATACCGCTCGACATCCTCGAACCATTCAGTCGAATTGCGTGCCGCACTTTGCAGACGCAGCACCTCGAGCCGCCGCTCATCCTCGTAGCGGCGGAAGGCCTGGGTCATCGTCGGCTCGCTGTGCAGATAATCGGCCAGCGCAATGGCGCTTTCGAGTGCAAGTTTTGAACCCGAGCCGACCGAAAAGTGCGCGGTCGCAGCGGCATCGCCGAGCAAGACGATGTTCTGATGGCTCCACCGCTCGCAGAGAACACGGTTAAAATTGAGCCAGGCCGAGCCGCGCAGATGCCGTGCATTCGACATCAATTTATGGCCGGCGAGATTGCGGGCGAAGATTCTTTCGCACGCCGCAATCGTCTCCTCGGTGCTCATCCGGTCGAACCCGGCGCGGCGCCATGTCTCCTGCGAGCATTCGACGATAAATGTCGCGGTGTCGGCATCGAACTGGTAGGCGTGTACCCAGATCCAGCCGTGCTCGGTTTGCTCGAAGATAAAAGTGAAGGCGTCGTCGAATTTCTGGTGCGTGCCGAGCCAGATGTACTTGCATGTGCGCACATCGATGTTCGGCTTAAATATGTCGGCATGAGCGGCGCGAACCCGCGAATTCGCGCCGTCGGCACCGACAATCAGGTCATAGTCCGCGTAAGCGGAGACATCTTTGGCCTCCGTCTCGAATTCGAGCCTGACCCCGAGCGCGAGTGCACGCTCCTGCAGGATGTTCAACAGCCGCTTGCGGCCGATGCCCGAAAAGCCGTGGCCACTCGAGCGCACGGTCTGACCGCGATAGTGCACCGCGATATCGTCCCAATAAACGAATGACTCGCGAACGCGCGCCGCACTTTCCGGATCGTTGGCCTGGAGATTGGCGAGTGTCTCGTCGGACAACACCACGCCCCAGCCGAAAGTGTCGTCCGGCCGGTTGCGCTCGACGACCACCACCTCGTGGGCGGGATCCCGCCGCTTCAGCGAAATCGCGAAGTAGAGCCCCCCGGGCCCACCGCCAAGACAGACCGCGCGCATGAGCCGATCCGATCCTTATGCCGCACTATTATTATAACCTTAGAATTTTTAAGCTTAAAGCATTTTTCGACAAAAATGCAAGCCCGTCGTGCGCCAGGAAGGGAACCGGAAGAACAGCCCGGTTTTACTGGGTCTTGCAGTCCTTGGCGTACCCGTCGGCGTGGTTCGAAAAGATTTTCTCGACGATCTGCGTCTCGTACTTGCCATCCGCACGCTTGGCGACCTTGGTGAGGTAAAAGTCCTCAATCGGGTAACCATTGATGTTGAACTTGAATGGTCCGCGCACCGAGGTAAACGCGGCCTGCTTGAGGGCGGCGCGCACGGCGTTCTGGTCGGCGAGGTTGCCCTTCACCGAGACCACCGCACTATTGATGAGCATCGCAGCGTCATAGGCCTGCATGGCGTAAGACGCGGGCACCGCTTTATAGGCGGCTTCGTATTCGGAGACGAACTTCTTGTTGGCCGGGCTGTCCATGTTCGGCGCCCACGTCAGTACCCCGTAGATGCCAACGGCGTTGTCTTTGAGCACCGGCAGCGTCGCCTCGTCCGCCGTGAATGCGGAGATCACCGGGAACTTGTCCTTAAGTCCGGCCTGGATGAACGTGTTGAGGAGATTGATGCCAAGTCCGCCCGGCATAAAGGTGAACAGTGCGTCGGGCTTCGATGCCGAGATTTTTGAAACCTCCGGCGCGAAGTCAGTGGTATTGAGCGGCACCAGCGATTCCTCGACGATCTCCCCCTTGTAGGTACGCTTGAAGCCGGCAATCGCATCCTTGCCAGCCGGATAGTTCGGCACCAGGGCATAGACGCGCTTGTAGCCGAGTTTGTTGGCGGCCGCACCGATCGCTTCGTAAATCTGGTCGTTCTGATACGACGTCACGAAGAAATTGGGGCTGCAGGCCGCGCCGGCAAAATTCGAGGCCCCGGCATTGGTGCTGATTAAGATCTTTCCGGCATCGATCACCGGCTTGTGGATTGCCGCCAGGATGTTCGAGAAGATCGGACCAACGACGAAGTCGACACGGTCGTGCTCGATCATCCCGCGCACTTTCTGAATCGCGACATCGGGCTTGAGTTCATCATCGACAACGACGAGCTCGACGTCTCTCCCACCCATTTTGCCGCCGAGGTCTTTCAAGGCGAGCTCGAACCCGTTTTTCGACTGCTGGCCGAGCGTGGAGGGCGGACCCGACAGCGTATAAATGAGGCCAATGCGGATCTTATCCTGTGCCGCGGCCGCGTTAACTACAAATACAAGTGCCGCGGTTGCCGCCAACCTGCATACGATAGCCCGCATGATCGAACTCCTCCCAAAACACCAGTCTTTGCCCCACCTATTGGTCCAATAAAGCTCAGGAGAGTCAATTGCCGACGCGGCGGCCCGATTGCCTCGGCGACCGGCAAGCCGCATTATATCGGCAGTTGCTAGCGTCAGGTGTGGGTTATGAAGGCAATCATCGTCGGCGGCGGCATTGGCGGGCTCACCACGGCGCTCATGCTGCATGCCCGGGGCATCGACTGCGAGATTTTCGAGCAGGCCGACAGCGTGCGCGAGCTCGGCGTCGGTATCAACACGCTGCCGCACGCGATCAAGGAGCTGGCGCAGCTCGGGTTGCTTTCGAAGCTCGACCAGGTCGGGATCCGGACTCACGAGCTCTTCTATATGAACCGCATCGGCCAGGAGATCTGGCGCGAGCCGCGCGGCACCGATGCTGGTTTCGAATATCCGCAATTCTCGATCCATCGCGGCCGTTTGCAGGCGGTCATCTATCAGACCACACGCGCGCGCCTCGGGGAATCCCGCATCCATTGCGGACACCGGCTCGGCTCGTTCACGCAGGACGAAGGCGGCGTCACGTGTTATTTCTTCGGCCGCGACGGCTCGCACCGCGCAACCGCACGCGGCGACATTCTGGTCGGCGCCGACGGCATCCATTCGATCGTGCGCGAGACTCTATATCCGAACGAAGGCCCGGCGCGCTGGAACGGCTCGATGCTCTGGCGGGGCGCGACCGATTGGCCGAAATTTCTGACCGGACGCTCGATGGTGATCGCCGGCGGCATGGCTGGCAAGTTGGTCGTCTATCCGATTGGTGAAGGTGCTCGCGACGACAAACCCCTCACCAACTGGGCCGTCCTGGTGAAAGTCGGCGAAGGCGGCGCGCCGCCACGCAAGGAAGACTGGTCGCGCGCCGGCAGGTTCGAAGATCTGATGCCGCATGTGCAGCGCTTCAGTATTCCTTTTGTCGACGCAAAGGCGCTGATCGAATCGACACCGGAGTTCTGGGAATATCCGATGTGCGATCGTGATCCGCTGCTGCACTGGTCGCACGGCCGAGTCACATTGCTCGGCGACGCTGCGCATCCGATGTATCCGGTCGGCTCGAACGGGGCCTCGCAGGCGATCCTCGACGCGCGCTCCCTCGCCGATCGGCTGAGCGAATCCGATCATGCCGGACAGGCGCTGTGGGCCTATGAGCGCGAGCGGCTGCCGATGACGGCACAGATCGTCCAGTCGAACCGCTCGGGCGGCCCCGAGGGTGTGATCGATGCAGTCGAGCAACGCGCGCCCGACGGTTTCGACAATATCGACAACGTGCTGTCTTATGAGGAGCGCAAGGCAATCGTGCGCGGCTACGCTGCCAAGGCGGGCTTCGCCAAGGAACAGGTCAACCGGGCGAGCAAAATCGCCTAGGCGCCCGGAGGCGGCGGCAGGAAGTTGACTTCGTGCTTGGCGGACAGCGCGACGACGTCGGGCGGATTCTGATCTTTCATCGAATGGATCGCCCAAAACAGATCATAAAGTTTCCGCGTCGGCGTCACCCAGAACAGACACTTGAGAACCTGGTCGGACTTGTTGAACAGCCCATGTGGGATTCCCATCGGCAATTTGATCAGGTCGCCGGCGGTCGCAGCGAACTCCTTGCCGTCGATCAACGCATCCATGCGCCCTTCCAGCATGTAGACGAATTCGTCCTGCGTCGGATGGATATGCGGCGGCACGAACGTGGTCGGCGGCAGCGTCGCGTGCCAGGCGAATGATGCTTCCGTGAGTTGTTTGGGGACGTAGGACTGCCCCAGGATATTCCAAACGATTCCGTCGAGGCCCGAATTGGCCTTGGTGACACCCGGTGCCATCGCCTGCATTACCCGCCACTCCCTCTCACATTTTCCGCGTAACCCTAATTTATGCATCCCGGGAATGCCAGCCGCTCCCTGCGGCGCGGCCCGAGCAACCTCCGTCCTTTGTGGCACCGTGCGCGACCCCATTTTTAATTTTGCTGGAGCACAAAACGTTGCTCCTTCGCATCCGGCAACGTCTGCTTTGCACCGTCTGTTAGACGTTGCGGCGCGCTGGCCACATATCCGATTTTCACTCGCACAAGTGTGAGAGGAATGTCCGCTGCCTCGGATCCAGACCCCGTGTAGGGTCCAACTTGTGCCAGCCGTCACAAAAAAGCGCATTGGCACCGAAGGTGTGATCAATCGCACAGCTAAACGGGCACGGCGGGACCAGTGTACCTATGCGAAACGCCGAACGATAAATGGGTTGGTCCCCTATTTCGGCGGAGCGTAGGGGGTCGCTGTGATGCCACAAACAGCGGCCCCTTTTGATTTGCGGCGACAGGGGGCCGTTTTGCCGGGTCGGGAGGCCTGATCTTCCGCTGATCAGTGGGTCGGGCGTAACCGATGTTTAGGTCCCGGCAGCCGGGGAACATCCCTGTGGGTCCGCCCGACCGGCATTCCACGCCCGGGCGACCAGGCCCCACCCCCCAGTACTCGCCGGGGTCAGGCGGCGCCATCGCCCTCTAACGCGGCGTCAAGCAAGCGTTCGCGGTCACGTTCGCCCTGTGCTACGGATCTAAAAATGCGCTCGGCCAGAGTGGTTTTCAGCATGTTGGCTTGCTGTTCGGGCCTGAGGCGGGCCCAGGCATCGTCGAGAACCTCTTTCAAGGCCATGATAGTCTCGGGATCCAATGGCCCAGGCGTTTTGCCCACCATCACCGATCACCCCTTTCTGGACCTTTGCGCGCGGAGCTGGGCCTCGGGAAGATGCTGCCATACCGCGCGTCGGACCGACGACGGGCAGACGCCATGGACCAGCCAAACTTGAGGGCCGCCAAGCCTACAACCTGCAGAACCAAACCTGCGAGGCCAAGCATGAGGTATCTCCCTGAGGGCTACGTCTCTTGGGGAGAATAGGCGCCCGCCGCTCGGCCCAATGTGTCGTACCTCACAGACCTCGAGCGCTGGGGCAGAAAGATGGTGGCCAATAGCGTATGATGTGTTCAGGCACTGATTCTGCCAATTTCGGTGGAATGGAGAATCGAAATGGCCAAACAAGGCGACGGCGCAGGAAACGAGCGGCCTGGACCAGAGCTCAAATGGCCGAGCTAAGGCGTTATTCGAAGGACAAGCTACCGGTAAAGAAGGTTTCAAGGCTGATGAAACGTACAGTCGGCTCGTTGCGCCAAAAAGCAAGAGCGTTAGGAATTCGGCTCAGCCATCGTCGTTGAAGACCATCCCCCGCGGACATTCGTCTCTGGGACTAACTCACCATGTACGATTTGAAAATTT
Source organism: Pseudolabrys sp. (assembly GCA_035692045.1). Lineage (GTDB taxonomy): Bacteria > Pseudomonadota > Alphaproteobacteria > Rhizobiales > Xanthobacteraceae > Pseudolabrys. Next base: position 12,422 of record DASSIJ010000180.1, read on the forward strand.
GGAGGAGGCAATGAAGAAATTGATGTCGAAATCGGAACTCATTCAAAAAATCGCTGAGCAGCATCCGAACAATATGACGCGAAAGGACGTCAAAACCGTCATCGAGTCGCTCGCCGCGATTGGCTACAAGGAGCTCAACAAATCAGGAGCTTTTCTTGTGCCCGGATTTGCCAAATTCGTTGTCATCAAGAAGCCCGCAACAAAAGAGCGCAGCGGTATCAATCCGTTCACAAAAGAGCCAACAATATTTAAAGCGAAGCCGGCTCGGAAGATCGTCAGGGCTCGGCCGGTAAAGGCTGCCAAAGACGCAGTAATGTAGCGTCACGCGCGTACTCCTCGACAAGGTGTAATTGCCGCGGTGACGAACTGCGGCAAGTGCGGATGTTTTTGTCGTGATTACGTAAAACTGTAACGTGAATCGCGTTGGCGCCGCGCGCGCAGGTTTGCCGCGCGTGCACGAATCTCATAAGGCTAATGTCACGGCGCATAGCGCGCACGATAAGGAGCAACTGCCCATGACTGACGTGGCAAGCAAACCTACGGCGCCAAAGGCGATCTCTACCAAGCAGTTGGCCGATGCACTGGCGGAGCAGCATCAGTTCACCAAGAAGCAGGGCCAAGAGATGCTGGAAAACCTGGTCGGCCTCATCACGAAGCACTTGAAGAAGGGCGAGCGGGTGAAAATCGTCGGACTTGGAATTCTGCAAGTGCGCAATCGTGCTGCACGCGTAGGCCGCAATCCGGCGACCGGCGAGGCGATCCAGATCAAGGCGAGCAAAAAGGTCGCCTTCCGCGCCAGCAAAGATCTGAAGATGGCGATCTGATGCGCTGACTAAGCGTCAACTCAGGTTTCTGATTTTTCTTGTGCAACGAATGCGCCCGCTTTGGACTACTGGCGGACGGGCGTAATTCATTTTGCGTGCGGCTCGATCAGTTCGATCCGATTGCCGAACGGATCATCGATGTGGCGCCTATCGCAGCCTTCGATCGGCTCGTCGTCGGTGACCGTCAATCCGGCCTGTTTGGCTTTGGCAACCATGCCGGCCAGATCATCGACGATGAAGGCGGGATGCGCCTTGCGCGCGGGAATGAAATTCTTCTCGACGCCCAGATGAATCTGCAAGGCTCCGCTTTCAAACCAGCAGCCGCCTCGTGTGGCAAGCTGCGGCGGCTTCACTTTTTCCACCAGTCCGAGAATGCCGTGGTAGAACGCCCTAGCCTCGTCTTCTCGCCCGGCAGGCATCGCAATCAAAATGTGGTCGATCCGGCGAACTGACATTCAATTCCTCATCGATGAGAATGATCTTGTTCCTTAAGCCTGCACCGAATATCCGCCATCAACGGCGATTGCCGCGCCGGTGATGAAATTCGAGGCTGGCGAGGCCAGAAAGACGGCGACACCTGCGAAATCGTCCGGGGCTCCCCATCGCTGGGCCGGCGTGCGCGCCAGCACCTTTTCATGAAGGCCTTGGACCTGCTCCCGCGCCTCTCGCGTGAGTTCTGTATCGACCCAGCCGGGCAGTATCGCATTGACCTGAATGTTGTCCTTCGCCCATGCGACCGCCATCGATCGCGCCAACTGCACGATGCCGCCCTTACTTGCCGCGTAGGGAGCGGCATAGGACGATGCGAACACGGACATCATCGATCCAATATTGATTATCTTGCCGCCGCCGGCACGTACCATGTGGGGATAGGCCGCCTGTGAACAGAGAAAAGCGCTGGTGAGATTGGTATTCATCACCTGATGCCAGTCCTGCGCTGTTAGGTCTTCAGGTTGCTTGCGAATGCTTGTCCCGGCGTTATTGATGAGGATATCGAGACGTCCAAATCGCTCGACAGAATGCTGGATTGCCTGATGACAGGACGCTTCCTTCAGAACATCCAGATCCACAAACTCGGCTTGGGCGTCAAGCGAAAGCAGTTCCGATAAAGCCGACTGAGCCTTTGTCTTGCTTCGTCCTGCGATGACAACCGAAGCGCCCGCCGCCGCCAATCCCTTGGCCATACCAAGTCCGATTCCGCCGTTCCCGCCGGTTATAAAGGCGACCCGCTTTCGTAGGTCGAAAATTGCCATCCCAATCTCCCATTCGATGTCGTGGGGAAATAATTCGAAATGCCTTCAACGAAGCGGCGCGCCATTACTCCGAGAATGCAGGCTCTGCTAAGGGGCCAGGACAGGGCATACACCAGCATTGTGCAACGCCGCTCAATGCTAGCCTTGGACATCTTTTTCGAGCAACCCGAGCGCGCGACGCAACGCATTCGCCGCCGCCTTACGCTCGTCTCCGGACATGCGGTCAACTTCCAGTTCGAGCCGTAGATGTGCTGTGCCGGCTTGTTCCTGGTTTAGTCCGACCACTGCGTACGTTGCGACCGGCTGCGAAATCCCTTTGACCTGAATGTGGCCGCGCTCCTCACAACGCACGCTGTCCTTTACGAGCGCGTAGGTCTCAAACGAGATCAGCACGCCGCCGGGTGGCGCTTCGTGCTCAAGCCGCGACGCGAGATTCACGGTGCCACCAACCATGGTGTAATCCATGCGGTCTTCGCTGCCAAAATTGCCGACGGTACAATAACCAGTGTGAACCCCTATCCGGCAGCGCAATGACGTTTCGATTCCGCTATCGCGCCATTCTTCAGCCAGCTCTCCCACGCGCTGTTGCATGGCGATCGCCATTTGGACGCACGCCAACGCGTCCTCCTTCACGCCCAGCGTCGCCGGATCGCCAAAAAACATGACAATGGCGTCACCGACATATTTGTCGATGGTCGCGCCGTATTGCAGTGCGATCTTCGACATTTCGGTCAGGTAGTGGTTGAGGAGTTGGGTGAGCTCCTCCGACTCCATCTTGTCGGTAATCTCGGTAAACCCGACAAGGTCAGAAAAGCAAACCGTGAGTTTCTTGCGTTTGCTGACGATCTTGACGTCCTGCTGGCCGGTGAAGATCGAATCGTACACCTGCGGCGCCAGGTATTTTGCAAGCTTGGACGAAAGCGCAGCCAAGGCATTGGACTTCTCGGTGAGATCTTGCTCGCGCTGCTTCAGCTCGGTGATGTCGGAATAGACGGCCACGATGCCTCCGTCCTCGGTACGGCGTTCGCTGACCATCAGCCAGCGGCCTCTGTCGCGCCGTTGAACTTGCGGGTCGCCCGGATTGCGATGTTGCTGCAGGCGTTCAGCAATCCATTCCTCCACGCGTCCTTCCGCATCCTTGACATAGCCGCGCTCAGCAGCCCGTCGGATAATGCTTTCAAAGGTCGTACCGACGCTTAGATCGATATCCAGGTCGGGGTAAAGCAAGTTGCGATAGCAGGAGTTGCAGATGACAAGCCGATCCTCACCGTCGTAACAGACGAAGCCCTCGGATATGCTTTCGATCGCCTCAGCGAGCCGCCGTTCGCTGCGCAGCCTGGCTTGCTCGGCGCGACGCAGTGGGGTGATGTCATAGAGCCAATAAAGCCGCTTGCCACCGGCGACCGCGACGTGGCCGCCGTGGTAGACGACCTGGACCTAGGAGATCAGCAGATTGAGCAACTCGCCTTGCTTGGTCTTCCAGGTCACCTCCTCGTTCAGGAGTTGGCCACCGCGCGTTCGTAGCAAATCGACCACGCGGGCACGATGATCGAGGTCGTGCCAGAACCGTCTGGTGTCGAACAGTTCCAGTTCCTCTTTCGCGTAGCCTGTCAGTTCGCGCAGACGCCAATTGTGAAACAGGAGCCGTCCATCCTCGTCGACGACGCTCACTGCAGCAGGACTATAGTCGAGAATTTCGCGAAGCTGACGCTCCTGCTCGGCAACTTGTTCCTCGTGCTTCGCCAATGCGGTGATGTCGTAAACCCACAGCACGCGCTTTCCCCCGACAAAACTGATATGCCCTCCCTGGTACGCGACCTGCACGTAGGACAGCAGGAGATGAACCAGCGTGCCCTTCTTGGTCCGCCATATCACCTTTTCATTCAGAATCTGGCCGCCCTGATCTCGCAATTTGTCGATGATCCGCGCACGCTGATCGAGGTCATGCCAATGCATCCGGGTGTCGCAAAAGTCGAGTTCGTCCTTGCTGTATCCCAGAATTTCGCGCAGCCGCGCGTTGTGAAATAGCAACCGGCCATCCTCGTCGACGACCAACAACGCCGCGGGACAGAACTCCAGTATCTCACGGAATTGGCGCTCGTGTTCGGCCGCCTCGACCCCGAGAGCGGTGCCACCACTGGTCGCCGCCGATCGGCTTGCTCTCGTGTCAGAAGACATGGGTTTTTCCGCCATGCTGACACTAACACCCAATCCTGCGCAATTCGAGGCCCGTACATTGGCCCGCCGCTTGTCCATTTTCAGGAGCAGATGTCAATTGCAGGTCTATAACTCCAATTCGCGTCTGTTCTAGCTTCAGACGGGCGCGCTATGCTTTCATTGGGGGACACATGCGCCTGAAAGACTGTTTCAATTTCCACGACTTCAGGGAGTTGGCGCGACGGCGCCTCCCTGGTCCTATCTTCAACTATATCGATGGCGCAGCCGACGACGAAACCACGTATCGAAGAAACACGGCAGCTTTCGAGGAATGCGACCTCCTGCCGAATGTTCTGCGAGGCGTAGAGCAGGTTGACCTGTCAGTCGTCGTTATGGGGCAAAAGCTTCAGGTGCCATTTTATTGTTCGCCAACGGCCCTCCAGCGCCTGTTTCATCATCAAGGCGAACGTGCCGTCGCCCATGCAGTGCAGAAATTCGGGACTATGTTCGGGCTATCATCCCTCGGCACGGTCAGTTTGGAAGACCTTTCGTCCAACTTCTCGTTTCCTCAAATTTATCAATTCTACTTCCACAAGGACCGGGGTTTAAATAAAGCGATGCTTGATCGGGCGAAAGCCGCAGGCGTGCGCATCCTGATGCTGACAGTGGACTCGATCACCGGTGGAAACCGTGAACGTGACCTTCGGACCGGATTTTCCATCCCGTTTAGCTTGACGCTGGAAGGCATGGCTCAGTTTGCCCTGAAGCCGAAATGGGCAATCGAATATGCCACCCACGAAAAATTTCGGTTGCCGCAATTGGAGCAGCACGTCGCGATGTCTGGAGGCACCACCTCCATTGGGGATTACTTCACAAACATGCTCGACCCGTCGATGACTTGGCGTGACGTTGCCGAAATGGTCAAGCACTGGGACGATAAATTTTGCCTCAAAGGCATCATGAGTCCCGAAGACGCGAAAAAGGCCGTCGACATTGGTTGCGCCGGAATCGTCGTTTCGAATCACGGTGGGCGTCAACTCGACGGATCACGCAGTTCGTTTGACCAACTTGCCGAAATTGTCGACGCTGTAGGCGACAAGATCGATGTTCTGCTCGACGGCGGAGTTCAGCGCGGGACCCATGTGCTGAAGGCACTCTCGGTGGGCGCCAAGGCGGTAGGACTCGGCCGGTCTTATCTTTTTCCATTGGCCGCAGCGGGACAGCCTGGCGTTGAGCGTGCGCTCGGTTTGATGCGCGCCGAGACTGAACGGGCAATGAGGCTCATGGGATGCCGTTCGATTGATCAACTGTCCCGCAGCAATCTCAGATTCCGCAACTCGCCACCAAGCCCGACTCGTCAGCCGCCGCCTTGATTTTTTTGGTACGTCTTGGCCATTCGCGTACGTGTTACCGAGACCAACCTGAGCGCGGGCATTGCCCTCTCATTGGGCCACAGTCCAATAGTGCCAAGATCAGCCATCGTATAGAGCAAAAACACATTTATTACAGGAGGTTGAAATTGAGCCACTATGTCTGGTCGCCTGGACGGCAAAAGCTGGTTGCCGCGATCGGTATTGTCATACTTGGTTTTGTGCTGACGATAACAACCTCGTTCGCCGCATCATCGCGATCGCAGTCTTGTCGAGCGTATGCCCGTGATTACTCCATGCGCTATTCAGCCGGCGGCGCCATGGGCGGCGTTGTGCGCGGCGCGCTCGGTGGAGCCGCCATTGGCGGAATCGTGGGCGGTGGTCGAGGGGCACGGCGGGGTGCCGGCGCTGGTGCGATTGTCGGTGGCGCCTCGCGCGGCATTCAAAGGTCTGCACTCTACGATCGCGCCTATGCACATTGCATGCGTGGTCGATGGCCGTGAGTCAGCGGTGACTGCTGCGGCACATTTTTCAGCCGTTTTCCTTCGCCCATGCCGCGCGTTCAGCGTCGACCATGAAATCGCGGGTGATCGGCAATGCGTCGCGCTTGGTCGATAGCAGCAATTGAAAGACCATGTGCGAGCCATGCAGGAATTCAAGCTCGACCGCAGCAAGATAGAACTCCCACATGCGGCAGAATCGCTCATCATAGATCGCCGCCGCCTTCGTGCGGTTCTTCGCGAAGCGTTCGCGCCAGTGTTTCACCGTGTAGCGATAATGCAGCCGCAGCACTTCCATGTCATTGCACCACAGTCCCCATCGCTCAGTGGCTGCAAAGGTCTCCGACAGCGCCGGTACATAGCCGCCGGGGAAAATGTACTTACGGATGAAAGGGCCCGTGGTACCGGGCTGCGACATGCGGCCAATGCAATGGATGAAGGCATAGCCGTCGGGCGTCAGCAACTGGCGGATCTTGCTGAAATACTCGTCGAAATGGCCGATGCCGACATGTTCCATCATGCCGACCGAAACAACCCGCTCAAATTGGCCAGTGAGCTGGCGATAGTCGAGTTCGCGAAACTCAATAAGATTGGCAACGCCGGCGGCCTCAGCATGCGCACGCGCTACCTTGATCTGCTCGGGCGAGACATTGACGGCGGTTACCTGCGCGCCGGTCTCGCGCGCCAAATGAATAGCAAAGCCACCCCAGCCAGAGCCAATCTCGGCCACCGTCATGCCGGGCTTGAGCGCCAACTTGCTGGTGGCGTGAATCAGCTTGTTGCGTTGCGCCTGTTCGAGCGTGTCGTGCTCGGGATCGCGAAAATATGCGCAAGAATATTGCATCTGGTCGTCGAGGAACAAGCGATAGAGATCGGTCGAGATATCGTAGTGGTGGCGCGCATGGGCGGCGGCAAGCCCGATCGGATTGGCCTGATGCCAGCGCCGTAAGCCGCGCCACACGCGCCGCATCAGCTTCTGCGAACCGTATGAGTAGAGCCCGGCACGGTTGACCGAGAATAACATCAGGAAGTCATGGACCGCCGCGCCGTCCTCGAGCGTCAGCGTACCATCCATATAAGCTTCGGCGGCGTAGAGTTCGGGATTGAGGAACAACTTGAGGTAGAGCTTGCGGTCGTGCAGACGGATGGCGACGTCCGGTCCGGGCAGCCGGTTGCCGAATACGTGGGTTTTGCCGTCCGCGTCGCGAATTCGCAGTGTGCCCTGGCGTATGAAGCGCCGCAGGAGATTGGACAGAAGACGCATTTAATAGTCCTCCACGGTAACCCTTTGCGCCGGTGCCGCACGCACAACAAGACGTAAGCGCCTTCGAATAGCAATTTAGTTCAAGGGACAGCGGAGAATCCTATAATATGCGGGCGACCCAGAGATGCAGCGAGCATCCACGTCAGTAATCCGCCGCCATAAACCCTGCACCGCCGCATTTTGGGCGCAGTTATTTATCCAAATGAGATCACTGGGGGGACGACCCGTGAGCGTCCCAAATGGCCTACGCGAGTAATGCGGTTCGCGGTACCGCCTTTCATGAGGCCGGGTATGCCGTCGTGGCACGATATTTTGGGCAAAAGGTTATCAAGCTCGAAATTCGCGAAGACGGCAGTGGCAAAACCGAAACTGTCGGCGCCACCGATGACTTGCCTCTCATCGACAGGATAGCAATTCTCTGCGCTGGCGAGGCTTCTCGAACAATTTTCAAGTGCCGCAGTCACGCGCTCGCTGTTTCTTCGGAGATCAGCAAACTTGCGGAAATGCTGGTGGATGACCACCGGCTTGAAATCATAAACGCCGGTTATCGCCGCGCCATCGAAATTATTAAAAGTAACGCGCCCGAGGTGGAACAGCTGGCCGGCCGTTTAATCAGACAACGACGCGTCCGCGAAGCGCAATTGGATGAGGTGGAGCGGCAGACGACCACCACTCAAGTCCGTCAGGCGGAGAAAGTGCCCGCCGCAAATGTGGTGCGTTTTTCCGTGCCGCCTATTTCATGGCGCGGATCGATTAACGCTGGCCATTACATTCGGCTTCGACATTTCGCCTGACCGGCGGCAAATCCACGTGATGCCCGCTTTACGCCCAATAGCGGACATTCACCGTAGATCATCGATGTACCCAAGTGCCAGAAGCAGACTTGCGCCACACAAACGCTCAGTATTCCTTCTGGACCCACATCACATACATATTAATAAAAGTGCGCGGATGCGCCTGCTCAAAATCATGCCATGCGGCAAGATCACGTTGAGCAGAGGCGTCGGGGAACTGTTGCTGAAATTGCCTAAGCACCTCGGCTGGGAGTTGTTCAAAACCCAAGAACGCCAGTCGATTCGCGTCGAGAAAAGCTTTGACCTGCGGAATTGTAAACTGGTGTTCCATGACATTGAACAGGAGGTCGCGACACCCACTGATGCTCCAGAAGTCTTTAGCGGGGGGCACCTGGCCACGCGCGATCAGATTCTGCCGACAGGTCCGGATATCTTCTACAGTGGGACGATAACCGCGCTCCGCGATGAACCGCTGCGTCGCTGTTACAGATCTGCGCGCCAGCGCGCTATAGAGCCCGACCAATATCAGTCCTTTGGGGCGTAGAAGTGACAACAGGACGCGCCATCCCAATTCAGGATCAGAAAGATGGTGCAGTACGCCAACCGTCTCGATCAGGTCGAATCGTCGGTCGATCGATCCAAGCTTAAGAATATCCGCCTGGCCGTACTCAATGTTTGACAGGCCCGCAGCTCGAGTCTTTCTGCGGGCATAGGCCAAACTTGCGCGACTGATATCAACCGCCAAAATACGGGATTTCGGAAACAACTGTGCCGTTTCGATCGAATGAAATCCCGTGCCGCAGCCGGCGATTAAAACGTCGTGAGTGGTGGTTGGCAGTGCGGCCGACGAGAGGCCGATCGTATCCAGGAGATAGTTTGCAATTGTAGTTGGCTTAACCGACGGAAATATGATCCACCGCGGATATGGATTTTCTTCGTACTGTTCTTGAACTTGCAGCGAAGTGGCGGAATCGATAGCGGTCAGCGCTGGAATGTCGTTGATTTCGGATTTTTCTTCCAGCGGCTCGCGGACCTGCTGAGCCAACAGGCGTGCGAGGACATCCGGCCATGGGCGGTCCAGAAGAGATGACGCCATCGGCAAACCATGCAAAGGCAGATAGCTGGCGGTAACGATCAGATCCAAAACGGAAATCTTTTCGCCAGTTGCAAGCGCATCCGAAAGCCGGTCGCAAATCTTTTGCAATTGCGCCCGTTCGCCATCATGAAGCGCGAATACGTATTCGTTGATGAAACATTGCTGCGCCAAGGCGCAATAAAACTCGAGCTCATCGGTATCTAGTCCATTGGATCCCTGGTCTGTCGCAACACGGAGCAAATCGCGGCGGAGGGTCGTGAGTAATCGTTCGAGCTCGATATCGAACACCGGCTTGGACTGCATTAACGCCAGCAGGAGTGCCTCGCTTGCAATCGCGCCAACACCCTGTGCGCCACATAATTCCGCAAGCTGCACGTGCCTTGGCCAAGCGTCGAGGCAGCGCTTCAGCGGGACGGCAACTACAGCGCTCTGTTTAACGAGCAACTCCGCATCAGGCAGCCCCAACGCGATTGCCCGCATAAAATGCCGTACGGCCTCGCCGCGTCGGCCAAGGGCCTGATGAGCAATTGCGATGTTGTCGTGTGCGGCCGCATCTTGGGAATCAAGCGCGAGCGCTTGATTGAGAAACTTGATCGCTTGATTGTTGGAACCTTCCTGTTGTGCCATGTCCCCTAGAAGCACCAGGCTTCGCACGTGCTGCGAATCTCGCTGGAGAATCGTACGGCAAAGGCTTCGGGCTGATGAAAAGTCACGATTGCGGTAATAAACCGTAGCTTGCCCGAACAAATCCTTGATGTGATCGAATTGAGGAGCGCGTGAGAGCGTTGGCGAAGGATGGCTACGCCTCACGCTTCTAGCGTTTGCACGACGATCCTTTCGCCCCATGCCGCGATCATGATCGAGCAATGGTATGTTTCAATTTGCCTGATTGTCGCAGGCAACGTCCGCTTTGGGTCAAAAGCAGACATACTCGAACGTCTTCGTGATGAAAGCGGACATACGTCCGTCGACTTTTGGAAGTTAATCTGTCCGTGGCAACGCACTGATTTCCACCGTTCCTCCAGCTTCGAAATGCGGGTTGCCCGCCAACAGAGACCTCGCGTGATCTAGATCATCGGCGTTCACGCGGATGTATCCTGTAAGATGAGCGGTCAGAGACGGCACCTCACCACTCTTTCGTACGCAGACGCCATTGCCGATCGCGCTACCGCCCTCGAAAGAGCCATTGGCCTTCAGCTTTGTGAGATATGGCTCCCAGTCATTTTCCCCGTCTCGCGCATCGTCGTGCATGAAAAACATATAGTCGGGCATATCGAGCTCCCGATTTTGTAGAACAATACATGTCCGCTTTGGGTCGCCCCGAAAGCGGACATTCTGTGCGAGTGTAATGTCCGCTCAGTGTCAATAGCAGATAACCGTGGGCCGATCGTTTCGTAGAGTCCCCACCAGGCACAAGTTCGCGTTTGGGTCGCCCTGGAACCTTAAATCATGCCCCAGGCTGAATTCCTGTAACGGAG
>DASSIJ010000181.1:0-15350 GCA_035692045.1 Pseudolabrys sp.
TGCTCGAACAGGTCATGCAACCGCGTATAACGATGCGGCTGCATCACAGCGATCACCTGGCCCTTGGCGCTCTCACGCGCCGCAAGCAGGACGGCTGCGATCTCGACCGGGTGGTGCGCATAGTCGTCAATGACCATCGCACCGTTCCATTCACCGACGCGCGTAAAGCGTCGCTTGACGCCACCGAACCCGGCAAGCGCTTTGCGGATGGCATCGCTCTTGAGTCCAAGCGCGTGCGCGACTGCGACCGCCGCCGTAGCGTTCAGTGCGTTGTGCCGGCCAGGCATCGGTAAGGCGAGCTTGTCGATCATATGCGAGGTCTTGCCCTCACGGTCACGAAAGAGAACGGAGAAGCACGACTCGCCATTCAGGTGATCCAGATCAGTGAGACGCACGTCGGCTTGCGGATTTTCGCCGTAAGTGATGATGCGCCGATCCTCCATTTTGCCAACCAGTGTCTGGACGACAGGATGATCCGTACACATGACGGCGAAGCCGTAGAACGGGACGTTCTCGACAAAGGCGCGGAATGCATCCTGCACGGCCTCAAAGGTCTGGAAATGGTCCAGATGTTCCGGATCGATGTTGGTGACAATCGCAATGTCGGCCGGCAGCTTCAAAAATGTGCCATCCGATTCATCGGCCTCGACGACCATCCATTCTCCCGCCCCAAGCCGCGCATTGGTGCCGTAGGCGTTGATGATGCCGCCATTGATCACGGTTGGATCGAGGCCACCGGCGTCGAGCAGCGATGCAACCAGGGAGGTCGTGGTGGTTTTGCCGTGTGTACCCGCAATTGCCACGCAGCTTTTCAGCCGCATCAATTCGGCCAGCATCTCGGCGCGTCGCACGACTGGCAGGCGCCTGGCGCGCGCCGCGACGAGCTCCGGGTTGTCACGTTTGATCGCGGACGAGACGACCACCACGTCCGCGCCGTCGATATTGTCGGCCTTGTGACCGATGGCGACCTTGACCCCTTTGTCGCGCAAGCGCTTGACGTTGGCGCTTTCGGCAACGTCCGACCCGGTCACGCGATAGCCGAGATTTGCCAGCACCTCGGCAATGCCGCTCATGCCAATCCCGCCAATGCCGACAAAGTGCACGGGACCGATGTCGCGCGGCAGCTTCATGGGTTGCGCCCCTGGCCTCTAAGCCGTCATGCCCGGCTCTGTGCCGGGCATCCACGCTTTTCCTGACTAATGCAAGACGGGGATGGCCGGAACAAGCCCGGTTATGACGAAAACCTAAATTGCGGCAACTTTAATGACGAGGTCGGCCAGCCGTTCGGCAGCGTCAATAGTGCCGGCGGATTTGGCCCCCTTTGCCATCTGCGCCAGCTGCGCTGGATCGCCCGAAAGCGTGGTGATCGCCGTGGCCAGCCGTCGGGGCGTGAAGTCGGTTTGCGCGATTCGAATCGCTCCCCCCGCGGCCTCCAGAACGCCGGCATTCTCGAACTGGTCCTGGTCCAGCGCGTGCGGCAGCGGCACCAATATGGCAGGCCGGCCGATGGCTGAAAGCTCTGCGACCGTCGAGGCGCCGGAACGGGAAATGATCAGCTGTGCCGCCGCCATTCGCGCCGGCAGATCCGAAAAAAATGGCGCGATCTCGGCTGATACTCCGACACGGGAATAGGATGCGCGCACGGCGTCCATGTCCTCGGCCCGCGCCTGCTGGACAACGCTGAGGTGAGTACCGATGTTCGCGTCGAGCAGGCCGATTGCCGCCGGCACGATTTCGGCCATCACGCGCGCACCCTGGCTGCCCCCGAAAACAAGCACACGAAGTTTGCCGTCAGTCGGCGCGGCGTATGGCACACTGGCGGCCGCGATAACCGGCGGGCGCAGCGGGTTACCCGTGAATGTTATTTTGTTCAGCCAGTCGCGATTGAGATTCTTGATCGCGCGAAAGCCGGTTGCAATAGCAGTGACGCGAGGCGCCAGAAACCTGTTGGCGCGCCCCATGACGCTGTTCTGCTCGTGCAGGATCGTCGCAACGCCGCGCCAGCTCGCCGCCAGAAGCGGCGGCACCGTCGGATAGCCGCCAAATCCTACGACCGCGTTTGGCCTGATGCGGCCGAGTATTGCCCAGGCCTTGGCCGTGCCAAACGAGAGCAAGGTTGCGGTGCGCGCCAGCGATATCGGATCACGTCCGCGCACAGTGGCGCTGGGGATGACATGCACGGCGCGTGCAGGAAATTTGAAATGCGCGGCGCGGTGGTCGGTGGCGAGATCAACGGCGATGCCGCGCTTCTCGAGCACGGTGGCCAGCGCTTCTGCCGGAAACAAATGACCGCCGGTGCCGCCGGCTGCGAGTAGGACGAGCGGCGCGCCGCTCGCCGCCATCAGATCGCGCTCCCGGCCGCCGCGAGATCAGGCGCAATCATCGCCGCGCGTGGTTGCTCGCGGGTCAATGCGAGCAACATGCCCATTGCGTAAGCGATCGAGATCATCGACGAACCGCCGTAGGAGATGAACGGCAGTGTCATGCCCTTGGCCGGGATAAGATGCAAGTTCACCGCCATGTTGATCGCCGACTGGGTGGCAAAGAGAATGGTAAGCCCGGCCGCAGCAAAGCGCGTGAAAGGATCATCGTTGCGCATCGCGCGGATCAGCATGCGGATCACAATGAAGGCGAACAAGGCAACCAGCACGAGACAGAGGGCAACTCCGAATTCCTCGGCTGCTACGGCGAACACAAAATCGGTGTGACTTTCGGGAAGAAGGCGCTTCACGGTGCCCTCGCCAGGTCCCTTGCCGAACCAGCCGCCCCGCATGAAGCTTTCGGTTGCGACGTCGATATTGAATGTGTCGCCCGAAGCAGGATCTACGAAGCGCTGAATACGGCGCGCCACATGCGGCACCGTGTAGTATGCGCTCAACAGCCCGATCCCGGCGAGGCCGGCGATCCCCGCGACCCAGACCACCCGCATGCCGGCCATGAAGAACAGCGCGCTCCACACCAGCGCGATCAGCATGGTCTGGCCGAAGTCGGGCTGCACCACCAGGAGCGCGATCACCAACAGCAACAATGCCAGCGAGAGCGTGTTCGCCGGCATGTCCGGGCGTTTCGCCGATTCACCGAACAGCCACGCGATGATGATGACGAAGGCGGGTTTAAGAAACTCCGACGGCTGGATGTTGATGCCGAGCAGCACAAGCCAGCGACGCGCACCCTTGATCTCGGGACCGAAATACGGCGTCGCCGCCACCATGATGAGGCTCACCAGGAAGATCACCAGCGACAACCGCCGGATCTGGCGCGGATTCAGGAACGAAACGCCCAACATGACGGCGATGGCGGGCAACAGATAAAGAACATGCCGGTTGACGAAAAAGAACGGCTCAAGGCCGAGGCGTGCCGCGACCGGCGGGCTGGCGGCAAGCGAAAGGACCACGCCCGCCAGCATCAACGCGCCGATGGCAGCGAGGGCGAGCCGATCGACTGTCCACCACCATTCGCCGAAAGGCGTGCGTTGCGCGCGCGAGAGCATCTCGAGTCCCCGTCGGGCCCAAGCTGACGCTTCGCGGTTTAGGAAACATTAACGGTCGCGGTCACACCGGGAATCGCCAGCACGGTGTCCGTGAAGGCTTTACCGCGCACCTCGAAGTTCGGGTACTGGTCGAAGGAGGCGCAGGCCGGCGACAGCAGTACCACGGGTTCCTTCAAGCCCGAGGCGGCGGCGTCACGGGCTGCCGCATTGATTGCGGTCGGCAAGGCGCCGTTGACCTCGTAAGGCACCTTGCCGTCCAGGGTCCCGGCAAACTCCCTGGCGGCTTCACCAATCAGATAGGCCTTGCGGATCCGCGGAAAGAACCGGGCCAGGCTGGTAATTCCGCCGGTTTTCGGCTTGCCACCCGCGATCCAGAAAATGTCGGGGAAGCTCGCCAGCGCCTTGGCCGCCGAATCCGCATTGGTCGCTTTCGAGTCGTTGACGAACAGCACGTTGCCCTTGCGTCCAACCCCCTGCATGCGGTGTGCGAGGCCGGGAAAGCTTGCAAGCCCTTTCTGAATCGTCCCCAGGTCGATGCCAAGGGTAACGCAGGCGGCTATGGCACACGCGGCATTCTGCGCATTGTGTGTACCGCGCAACGAGCCGATGCCGGCAAGGTCCGCCACCGCATGCACCTTGCCGCCGGCAGCGTGAAAGATGCGGCTGCCTTGCGCGTAGTACCCATCGTGCACGCGCGACTCGACAGAAACGCGTACGACATTCTTCCCGGCGCGCGCGATACGTTCAGCTGCGGCACGTGTGTAGTCATCGTCGACGTCAATCACCGCCGCACCACCTTGCTCGATGTTTGCAGGCAGGCGCTCTTTGATGGCGGCATAGTTCTCCATGCTGCCGTGCCGATCGAGATGGTCTTCCGAGACATTCAGCAGAATGCCGACCGTCGGCCTGAGCGAGGGGGCGAGATCAATTTGGTACGAGGAAATTTCGAGGACATAGGCCCGGCCAGGCCCGAACGGTTCGAGCGCCAGCGCGGGCACGCCAATATTGCCGCCCATCTGGGCGTCGATGCCCGCGCGCCTGAGCAGGTGCGCTGTGAGCGCCGTAGTTGTTGACTTGCCGTTGGTACCGGTGATGGCGACCAAAGGACATTGCGCGCCCGATTTTTCGCGTTCGCGGCAGAACAGTTCAATGTCGCCGATCACATCGATGTTGGCCTTGCGCGCAAGGCTCGCCGCCCAATGAGGCTGCGGGTGCGTGAGCGGCACGCCCGGCGTCAGAACCAGGGCTGCCACGCTCGACCAGTCGATTTCGCGCAGATTTTGGGTCTTCACCCCGGCCGCTCGCGCTTCCGTGATTTTCTTCTCGTCATCGTCCCAGGCGATGACGTCGGCATTACCCGCGGCAAGCGCGCGTGCCGCCAGCAGGCCGGAACTGCCCAGGCCGAAGATCCCGATCCGCCTGCCTGCGAACGTGGTGACCGGGATCAAGGCTCATCTCAACTTCAGCGTCGCCAGACCGGCGAGCGCCAGCACCACCGCCACGATCCAGAACCGGATCACGATCTGGGCCTCGGTCCACCCCAGCTCTTCATAGTGGTGATGGATTGGCGCCATCTTGAACACGCGTTTGCCGGTCAGCTTGAATGACACCACCTGGATAACCACCGACACTGCCTCAAGCACAAACAGGCCACCGATGATGGCGAGCACAATTTCATGTTTGATGGCGACGGCGATCGTTCCCAGCATTCCGCCGAGCGACAGCGAGCCGGTATCGCCCATGAAGATCGAAGCCGGCGGCGCGTTGAACCAGAGAAAGCCAAGGCTCGCGCCGATCACCGCCCCGCACAGAACCGCCAGCTCGCCGGTCCCGGGGACATAGTGAATCTGAAGGTATTCGGCAAAGACGGCATTGCCTGCGAGATAGGAAATGAGGCCGAAGCTCGCGGCGGCGATCATCACAGGGACAATCGCCAGACCGTCGAGCCCGTCTGTCAGGTTGACGGCATTCCCGGCGCCGACGATGACGAACGCCCCCACCAGGACGAAAGCCCATCCAAGATTGAACACCAGCTCCTTGAAGAAGGGGAACACCAGCGACGTCGCGATCGGGCCGCGGCCAAGCTGCGCGAGCGCCGTACACGCTGCAACCGCAATCACCGCTTCCACGATGAGGCGTGTGCGGCCGGAAAACCCGGCGTGGGTTTGTTTGCTGATTTTGAGGTAGTCGTCATAGAACCCGATCAGCCCGAACGAGAGCGTCACGCCGAGCACAACCCAGACGTAAGGACTCTTCGGATTTGCCCACAGAAGAGTCGACACCAGCAGGCCGGATAAAATCATCAGGCCGCCCATCGTCGGCGTGCCCTTTTTCGTCAGCAGATGCGACTGCGGGCCGTCGCTGCGAATCGGCTGGCCCTTGCCCTGCTTGATGCGCAGCAGATCAATGATCGGACCCCCGAACAGAAAGGCGAACACCAGCGCCGTGACGATGGCTCCGCCGGTGCGAAACGTGATGTAGCGGAACACATTGAAAAACGAGACTTTGTCGGACAGTTCGGTCAGCCAGTAGAACATTGGGTCGAACCCTGAATATTCACCCCTGCGCAGGCGCCTGATTGAGCGTGGCCTGCTTGGGAAATTGCCGTTCCATGGCCCTGACGATTGGACCCATTCTGGAACCGAGCGAGCCCTTCACCATGACCGCGTCGCCCGCTTGAATGGCGGCCAACACGGTTGATTCCAGCCCCGCCGCGGTCTCGGCATACCCGCCCCGGGCTCGCGAGGGAAGAGCCTCCCACAGGGCGCGCATCAGCGGTCCAGAACAAAAAACGAGGTCGATTTCGGCAGCCTCGATTGTGTCAGCAAGCGCGCGGTGCAGTTCGGCGCCCGCTGGTCCGAGTTCCAGCATATCGCCCAGCACGGCGATGCGGCGGCCACGCTTGCCGACCGGCGCTCCACCCAGCAAGGCGATTGCGGCCCGCATGGAGGCAGGATTGGCATTGTAACTCTCGTCGATCAGCAATGCCTTACCGCCAGGGACGGACAACATTGTCCGCGCGCCACGTCCGCTCGCAGGTTTAAGGTTGTTGAGAGCGAGCGCGGCCAATGCGAGATCCGCGCCGACGAGCGAGACCGCTGCAAGGACGGCGAGTGAATTGAGGACGAGATGCCGGCCGGGCGCGCCGACCTTGTAGGTGACGGTTTGCCCCAGAATGCGCGCCTCGACAGTGGAGCCATCCGCCTGCAGCGAAAATTGTATCAAGCGTGCGTCGGCCGCTGCGTGCTCGCCAAAGGAAACGATGCGCTCAATGTGAGCCGCTTTGGCGGCGGCGGCCAGCCGCTCATATTGCGCGTTGTCGCGGTTGAGGACGACGGCACCGCCCGGTTCGACACCGGAAAAAATTTCCGCCTTCGCGTCGGCGATCTTCTCCAGCGAACCAAAGTACTCAAGATGCACCGGCTCAATACCCGTGATGATGCCGACGTGCGGACGTACGAGCTGCGTCAGCGGCGTGATCTCACCGGCATGGTTCATGCCAATCTCAAAAACGGCATACTTCGCACCCGCCGGACACCGCGCGAGCGAAAGCGGAACGCCCCAATGATTATTGTAGGATGCGATCGAAGCATGGGTTTCTCCCTCGGCCGAGAGAGCAAGACGCAATGCCTCCTTGGTGCTGGTCTTGCCGACCGAGCCTGTGACGGCGATGACCTTCGCGCTCATGCGTGCGCGTGCCGCGCGCGCCAGACCGCGCAAAGCTTCAAGGACATCGGGAACGATCAGCAACGGCGCGCCGGGGAAGCGGTCACGCTGTTCACGTTCGAGAACCGCCAGACCCGCCCCGGCTTTCAGCGCCCCTTCGACGAAATCGTGGCCGTCACGATTCTCGCCCTTGATAGCGAAAAACGCATCGCCTTTCACCAGCGTGCGGCTGTCGATGGAAATTCCATTCACATCTGCCGGCAGAGCACCGGCGCCTTCGGCCCGCATGGCCGCGATCATTGCGTCGAGTGCCCAGAGGCGGCTCATGCCACTTTACCCTGCAGCGCGTCGGCGACTGCCTTGTGGTCCGAAAACGGCACAATACGGTCGCCAATGATCTGGCCGGTTTCGTGTCCTTTGCCGGCAATCAACAGTACGTCGCCGGTTTTGAGTTCGGCGATCGTTTTCCGGATTGCCTCAGCACGGTCGCCGATTTCAGTGGCACTCGGCGCATTGGCCAGAATAGCGGCGCGGATCGCAGCCGGATTTTCGCCGCGCGGGTTGTCGTCGGTAACGACAACCCGATCTGCATTTTCGGCTGCAATCCGGCCCATGATTGGACGCTTACCCTTATCGCGGTCGCCACCCGCGCCGAATACCACAACGAGTTTGCCGCTTGCATAGGGCCGCAGGCTTTCGAGCGCCTTCTTGAGCGCGTCCGGCTTGTGGGCATAGTCGATGAAAATGGGCGCACCATTCTGCGTACCGGCGAGTTCCAGCCTGCCTTTGGCTCCGGCCAGCTTTTCCAATGCTGCGAACACGCGCGCCGGCTCGGCCCCGGTTGCTATCGCAAGGCCCGCGGCAAGGCCGGCATTCTGCACCTGAAAAGCGCCAACAAGCGGCAACCTGACCCTGTATGTTCGTCCGGCGTGGGCAATTGCGATGATTTGCGCAAAGCCGTCGATGGAGCCGTCGACGAACCTGATGTCTTCGCCGCGCGCGCCAACCGAGATGATCTTCAGATCCCGCTTCCTCGCCACTTCAACCACCTGACCGGCATAGCAATCGTCAATGCCAATCACTGCCGTCCCACCCGGCGCGATCAAATCGTCGAACAGGCGAAGCTTGGCAGCAAGGTAGGCTTCGATCGTCGGATGATAATCGAGATGGTCACGCGTGAGATTGGTGAAGGCACCGGCTGCGACCCGCACGCCATCGAGGCGGTGCT
Source organism: Pseudolabrys sp. (assembly GCA_035692045.1). Lineage (GTDB taxonomy): Bacteria > Pseudomonadota > Alphaproteobacteria > Rhizobiales > Xanthobacteraceae > Pseudolabrys. Next base: position 8,385 of record DASSIJ010000181.1, read on the forward strand.
GATCGAGGCCGTGCGAGGACGCTTCAAGGGCGAGATGGGTGACACCTTCCCGCGCCAATTGGTCAAGCGTGCGGTGCAGATCGACCGGATCCGGCGTCGTCAAAGAACCGTATTGCTCACCCTTGGGCGAGACGACGCCGAGGGTGCCGATGCTCGCGGCCTGAAATCCGAGAACGCTCCATATCTGCCGCGTGAATGCAGCGACTGATGTTTTTCCGCTGGTGCCGGTTACGGCAGCGATTGTCTGCGGCTGACGAGGAAAAAATTTTGCAGCCGACAGGGCAAGCGTGCGGCGCGGATTTTTCGCGCGGAAAAATGCGATGGCATCAGGCAGCCCTTCGGGCCTCTGCTCGGCCGCGACGGCAACCGCGCCGGCATCAGCGGCTTGCCTGGCGAAATGCGCACCGTCGGCCTTGGCGCCCGCGATGGCGACGAACAGAAAACCTGGCTTGACCTTGCGGCTGTCGGCGGTGACGCCGGAAACATCGATCGCGCCGTGGCGCGCATCGGTCGCCGCCTCTGGCAAAAGGTCGCGCAGCTTCACCGCGGTTCCTTCGCACTCACCAGCAGCATTTGGTCGGCCTTGGGTAGATCGAAACGGGGCGGAACGTCGAGCAACGGGGCCACGCGTTCGATCACCTGGGCGCCGACGGGCACCGCATTCCAGCCCGATGTGGTGAAGCCATGGGTTTCGGGTAGCCCCTGCGGTTCGTCGAGCATGATCAACAAAAGATAACGCGGCTTGTCGGAGGGCAATATGGCCGTGAAACTGGTCAAGACTTTGGTCTTGGAATATCGCCCGCCAACGACTTTGTCCGAGGTGCCGGTTTTTCCGCCCACATAATACCCTGCGACATTGGCTCTCGTCGCGGTGCCTTTTTCCACGTTCAGGCGCATCAAATAGCGCATTTTTTCAGCCGTTTCGGGCTTGATGACCCGCTGCGCCAGACGCTCGGCCTCCGCCTGATCGCGCTTGAGGAATGTCGGCGGGATCATTTTCCCGCCATTGACCAGCGCGGAAATCCCCATCACCGCCTGAAGCGGGGCCACCGAAAGGCCGTGCCCGAAGGCAATGGTCACCGTGTTGAGCTCGCCCCAATGCTTGGGGACCAGGGGCTCGGCGCTTTCCGGCAATTCGGTACGCAGGCGGTCAAGCTGTCCGAGCTTTTTCAGAAACGCCTTGTGGTATTCCACGCCAAGCGAGAGCGCCATGCGCGCTGTGCCGATGTTCGACGAGTATGTGAAAATTTCCGGCACCGAAAGGACACGCTTTTGTGCGTGGAAGTCATGGATCTCGAATTTTCCGTAGCGGAGCGGCATGCGCGCATCGAATGACGACGACAATGAAACACGGCCGCTGTCGAGTGCCATCGCCAGCGTCAGCGCCTTGAACGTCGACCCCATCTCGTAGACGCCGGTGGTCAGACGATTGAGCCGGTTTGGGTCCGTAGCTTCGCGCGGATTATTCGGATCAAAGTCGGGCTCGGAGACCATGGCGATGATTTCGCCGGTGTTGACGTCGGTGATGACACCGGCCGAGGCCTTGGCCTTGTACTTGTCACGCGCAGCGATCAGTTCATCACGCAGCGCGTATTGCACGCGCAGATCGACCGCAAGGTTGACCGGTCGCTGCAGCTGATCGGTGGCGAGCCCCGCCATATGCAAGGCTGCTAGTCCCTGACCATCCAGCCACTTTTCGATGCCGGCGATGCCTTGATTGTCGATGTTGACGTGACCAATTTCGTGCGAGACGACCGCACCGTTGGGGTAGATGCGCTTGTTCTCGGTCAGGAAACCAACCCCGGGAATGCCGAGGCGATGAATCTCCTGCTGCTGGCTTGGTGTGATCTCGCGTCTGAGCCAGACGAAGCCGCGCTTCGACGACAGGCGCTCGCGGACTTCGTTCGCGTCGAGATCAGGCAACACCGCCGTGAGCAGTTCGACCGCTTCGTCGACGTCGATGATCTTGCGCGGCTCGGCGAATAAAGAGGGCGTCTTCACATCGGTTGCGAGGATCTCGCCATTGCGATCGAGGATGTCCGGGCGCGCGGTGGCGACCGCGTCCTGCGTGACACTGCGGCGACCGCCGTGACCTTCGCTGGTAGTCGCGAAAATCACCAGCCGCAGCGCAATGATCGAAAAGATTCCGGCGAACGCCACGATAGCCAGGCCGAGCCGTGCCTTTGCCTTCACGTTGCGGTCAACATCGTGGCCGTAGAGGAGCGAACCCAAGAGGCGCTGCCAGCGTTTTTCCGTATGTCTCTTCGCTTCGTTCATCGCGGTTACCGTCCCGGCGGCAGCACACTGCCGGTCGTATCGGGGGCCGGCGCGAGCATGGCCCCGATGGGATCGTCGCCGGGTGTCGGAACAACCACCGCCGGGCGCTCGGGCAACCGGTCAAGCTTGTCGATTTGAGTCGACCTGACCGGCTGCAGGGCCAGATGGCGGTCGGCCAGCCCCTGGATACGGGCGGGCGTATCGAGCTTCGCCCATTCAGCGCGCAATACGGCGATAGCGTTGCGCTCGCGGCGCAGTTCGCCGCGCAACTTGGCCACGCGTTCGGCCTGAAGGGTGGAGTCGAACTTGATCTTGTACACAAAAGAAGCTGCCAGGATTAGCGCTCCGATCACCAGGATATTGAGAAGCCGCATGACTCACCGGCCCTTCAATGCGTCGGCCAGCGACGGTACACGGGGCAACAGATCCGCTGACACGCTGGCGCGAGCGGGCGCTTCAGTGCGCTCGGCGGCACGCAACTTGGCGGAACGGGCGCGCGGGTTGCGCGCGATTTCACCCTCATCGGCTGCGACGGGTCGCTTGGTGAGGGTCCGAAACGTCGGCGGCGGACGTTTGACTTCCGGCGCGTGTCGCGAGCCACCGCGGCTCTGGCTGCGATCGGCAAAAAATGACTTCACAATGCGATCTTCGAGCGAGTGAAACGACACCACCACCAGCCGACCGTCGGCTTTAAGGACTCGTTCCGCGGCCTGAAGCGCTCTGACAAGCTCACCGAGTTCATCGTTCACGAAGATGCGAAGCGCCTGAAATGTGCGCGTTGCCGGATGAATATCGCCGGGACGTGACCGCACGACGGAGGCGACGATATCCGCGAGCACGCGGGTTGTTTCGATCGGCGCGCTGGCGCGCGCCTTGATAATGGCGCGCGCAACCGCGCGTGAATGCCGCTCCTCGCCAAGGGTAAAGATGATGTCAGCGAGATCCCGTTCGCTGGCCGTGCTGACGATATCGGCGGCGCTGGCGCCCTCGCCGCTCATGCGCATGTCGAGCGGTCCGTCGAGACGGAACGAAAAGCCGCGTCCCGCGGTATCGAGCTGCATGGAAGAGACGCCGAGATCGAGCACGACGCCATCGATCGTGTCATACCCGGCCTCACGAGCGATGGTGTCGAGATTGGAGAACCGATCTTCGATCAGGGTCAGGCGGCCTTGAGCCTCCTCGACCAGATCGGCGCCGCGCGCGACGGCACTCTGATCGCGATCGATCGCGACAATTTTGCAGTTGGCGGCCGCGAGAATTCGGCGCGTATAGCCGCCGGCACCGAAGGTGCCATCGATATAGACGCCGCCGTCACGGACATTGAGAAAATCCACCGCGGGGCCGCCGAGCACGGGAATGTGGAGGGCAGATCCGCCAGCGACAGCTGAGCCGCCGCCACCCGCCATCATTCCCGTGCTCCAGGCGCGTTGCGCGCCGCCACCGGGGAACTCAGCTCTTCCTTGAGCGCGCGCACCTTGTCGGTGGCCTCCGCGAGCTCTCTTTGGAAACGGCCAGGCTCCCAGATCTGAAACTTGTGGCCGAGACCGACGAACGTCACCGTCTCGGTAATTCCCGCATGACGCTTGAGGTTCTCGCTCAGCACGACGCGCCCCTCGCCATCGATCCTGGGCGTCTCGCTGGTCCCGTACAGCGCCAGCGCCAGCTGTTCGCGCTGATCCGAAAACGGCGCATAGCGCCCGATCAAGGCCTCGATTTCCACCATCAGCGCACTTCCGCCGGCATCGATCGCCGGGCGATCCAACGCCGGATAGCAAAAAAGGCTCTCTAGGCCGTCGCGGCCGAGCACCGAACGAAACGAACCAGGGATTGAGACGCGCCCCTTGGAATCGAGCCGCAGCGTGAAGCTCGCCACGAAGCGGTTCATACCCCCTACTCCACTCCGACTGGACGCAACCGGGGACGCAATTGGAGACGCAATTGAAGAAGCCTGGACGACACACGCCGGATACGGGCAGAGAGCCCCGGCACCGGTGCCGGCTCGCGCCTGACAAGCCTGTGTCCCAATTTGGGAAATCGTGGGATATCATGGGATTATATGGCCGTCAAGAAAAGCGGCCCAAAACCCTCCCGAAGCGCCGTTGAAGCAGGTCAACGCCATTAACGGCGGTTAAACTTAAAGAAACGTTGCCGAATTCCGGCCCCGCCTGGGACCAGTGACCTCATGTGGATCGGACTTTTCAGCGACATTCACGCCAACCGCGAAGCGCTCGAAGCGAGTCTCGGGCACGCCCGTCGTGCCGGCATCAGTCGCTTCATTTTTCTCGGCGACTATGTCGGCTATGGCGCGGACCCCGCATTCGCAGTGGACACGGTGATGCGCGAGGTCGAGGCCGGCGCGGTGGCCTTGCTCGGCAATCACGACGCTGCGATCAGCTCCGGCACCGGCGGCATGAACCGCATTGCCGCGGAGGCCATCGATTGGACGCGGCCGAGACTCGATCGGACCCAGTCCGAATTCCTGACCCGATTGCCCCTGACGTTCGAAGACGGCAACCGCCTGTTCGTGCACGCCAGCGCAAATGCCCCGGAGTGCTGGGAGTACATCATCAGTATCGAGAGCGCCGCGCGGAGCTTCCGCGCGACGCGCGCGCAAGCGACACTCTGCGGCCACGTGCACGTGCCGCAGCTTTATCATCTGTCGCCGACCGGCGAGATCGCCGGATTCCAGCCGGTGCAAGCCGTGGAAATCCCGCTCCCCGTGCAGCGGCGCTGGCTTGCTGTGATTGGTTCGGTCGGGCAGCCGCGCGATGACAATCCGGCCGCCTGCTACGGCGCGCTCGATACCGAACGCAACGTGCTGATCTATGTGCGTGTGGCGTACGACACCGAAACCGCAGCGCGGAAAATACGCGAGGCCGGTCTGCCGGAATTCCTGAGTCAACGTTTGATCGCGGGAGTTTGAACTTCAGATGTTGCAGCGCAATCTCATAGCCCATCGAACGTGCGCGCACCGGAGTTCCGTTTTCAAATTGCAGTCGGTGTCGTACCGCAAGGGAACGGCGCTCTTCGCCATGCGTTGAGGTTTCTCAACTCACGCGTAATGGAGAGGAGAGCCCTATGCTCAAAAAAATATTGTTATCGACCGCGCTGAGCGTGGCCGTGGCCGGCGGCGCGTTTGCGCAATCGCCGAGTGCGTCCGATAAGGAACCGGCCGTAAAGTCGGATTCGATGACACCGGAAAGTTCCGGCAAGACGAACTTTGTATCGTCCCAGAAACCTGATCAATGGCTGGCGTCCAAGTTCAAGGGTACTGACGTTGTCGGATCCGACAATGAGAAGATCGGCGATGTCAGCGATATCCTGTTCGACAAGAGCGGGAAGGTCGAAGCGTTCGTGATCAGCGTTGGTGGTGTCCTCGGCGTGGGTGCGAAGGAATTAGCTCTTGCACCGAGTTCTTTCGATGTCGTTCCGGGCCAAAACGGCTCTTCCGACAAGCTGAAGCTTGCCGCAACAAAGGACGAACTCAAGAACGCGCAGACGTTCGCGCGCTACGAGCCGCCGAGGCCGACAAGCACCACCGGCTCAGGCACTTCGATGGGCGGCGGTGGCATGAGACCGGCTGGTACGACGCCTCCGGCCAGCAGCCGTTAATTTATCGGCCGAACTAAATCGCGTGCGGCCCGGACGGCAGCGCCTGGGCCGTATTGCTTTTCAAGCCTTGCTTTTTTGATCGGGCACGGTGAATGATGCGCCGCGTCCCCTTCCACCACCGGTTTTGTCCGGCCCATGTCTTCTGTCCGGCCCATGTCCGCATTTTCGCCGGATTCCTTTCTCGTCGCCGACGTTGCGCCCTCGCCCAATTTTGACGAGCGCCAGAACGGCCGGCCGCCGGATATGATCTTACTGCACTACACCGGCATGCAGACCGGAGAAGCGGCACTGCAACAGCTGACCAAGGCTGCAAGCAAGGTTTCCTCCCACTACGTGGTCTTCGAGAATGGCCGCATCGTTCAATGCGTGCCGGAGGACAAACGCGCCTGGCACGCCGGGGAATCGTCGTGGGCGGGAGAAACCGATATCAATTCGTGCTCGATTGGTATCGAGATCGTCAATCCTGGCCATGAGTTCGGATATTCCGAGTTTCCGCTGCGCCAGATTGCGGCGGTCATCTCACTGTGCAAATCAATCATCACGCGTCGCGGACCGATCAGCGCTGACCGCGTCCTCGCGCATTCCGATGTCGCGCCCGCCCGGAAACAGGATCCCGGCGAAAAATTTCCATGGGGCCTGTTGAGCGAATCCGGTGTTGGGCATTGGGTTCGCGCTGCGCCGCTTGACCTCGAAGGGAGCGGATTAAAGCCCGGCGACCGTGGTGATGCAGTCACGCGTCTCCAGCGGACCTTACGTTCCTACGGCTACGGTCTCGCGGAAAGCGGGACCTATGACGAGCCAACCCAGCAGGTCATCACGGCCTTTCAACGCCATTTCCGGCAGGCGCGCGTCGACGGCGTGGCCGACCCGTCTACGCTGCTGATCCTGCGCGCGTTAATTGAGACGCGCCCGCCGCCACTTGCGTGATTGGCTGACCGACAGGGTTTCTTAAGCCTGCCCCCCGACGAGCCTTGACGCCCCGGCGCACAGTCCCCATTGGTATCCCGTCAGTCGGCCGGACGGCCGCTCCGCGCCAATGCCGAAAGGCGGCCGGAGAGGAAAGTCCGGGCTCCATGG
>DASSIJ010000182.1:0-4302 GCA_035692045.1 Pseudolabrys sp.
ACGTGAACGTATCGGGGGGCTGAAGGCTGGACGGTTTCTGCTTGAAAAAAATGTGCCGGTGGCGGCTGGCCTCGGTGGCGGCTCGGCTGACGCGGCTGCGGCTCTGCGGCTTGTCGCGCGCGCCAACGGTCTGGCAATCGACGACGATCGCCTTATGTCTGCTGCGCGCGCCGTAGGCGCCGATGTTCCGGTTTGTCTCGACCCGCGGCCGCGCGTCATGCGCGGTATCGGCGAGGTGTTGTCTCGCCCGCTCGACTTGCCGGCGCTTCCCGCCGTGCTGGTCAACCCCGGTGTTGCCCTGGCGACGCGCGATGTGTTTGCGAGAATGACAGTTGAACAAACAGAGTATCCCGTGCGCGATGTACCGCGCGAGTTTGACGCGCTGATCGAGTTTTTGAAGCAGGATGGCAACGATCTCACGTCTGCGGCGACCGCCTGCGTGCCGGCAGTCGCTGAGGTTTTGGATGCGCTGCAACGCTTGCCAGCCATCAAGCTTGCGCGCATGTCAGGGTCAGGGGCGACCTGCTTTGCACTCTTCGGTACCTCCGCCGAAGCCGCCGCCGCGGCGCGACGACTTGGGGAGCGGAAATCCTGGTGGGTGCAGACGACAACGCTGGGTTCGGGTCTGGCTGTAACTTGAATTTGCCGGCTTTACGGACGACTATCGGTGATCCACGAGTGGAGCGAGCGATGAAATGCAAATGGCTGCTCATGCTGTCGATCCTGTCGATCCTGTCGACCTTAGCGATCGCCGTCGTCACCGTCGATCCGGCTTTCGCACGCGACAAACATAAGAATCAGCCGCGCTGCGTTCCCAACAAGCCGTACGAATTTTCGTGGAGCTTTCTGCTTCCAGGACACCCCGCGCCTGAGCCCAACGGCTGTGCGCCACCGGTATATTCCTACGGCAAATACATAGGTCAGGATCCGGATCTCAATATTCGGTTCCAGATGTATCGCGATCCCACGACCGGCTACTACGCCTACCCATAGCGCCGGTGCTAATGCACGCGACCAATGCAAAATGCGACGGCTTCTTCCAACGCCGACTTCATTTCTGACGGCGGTACGAGTGCCAGCGCATCGGTTGCGATTGCGCCATAATGGCGTGCACGGCCAACAGTGTCTTCAATCGAGTGATGTTTCGCCATCAAGGCGATTGCTTCGTCGAGATCGCCGTCGCGGATGTCGCCCTCGGCAAGCGTCCGATTCCAGAAGGCGCGTTCACTTTCGGTGCCGCGCCGGAATGACAGCACCACCGGCAGGGTAATTTTTCCCTCGCGGAAATCATCGCCGACATTCTTGCCGAGCTTCGCGGACTTGCCGCCATAGTCGAGGGCGTCGTCTATCAGCTGGAACGCTATGCCGAGATTCATCCCGAACGACCGGCAGGCCGCCAGTTCCGCCTTTTCCTTTGCGGCGAGAGCCGGTCCTACTTCACAGGCGGCCGCGAACAGTTCAGCCGTCTTGGCGCGAATGACCGCGAGATATTCGTCTTCGTTGGTCGCAGTGTTCTTGGCCGTTCCGAGTTGCATCACTTCGCCTTCCGCGATTACGGCAGCCGCAGACGAAAGAATATCGAGCGCGTGCAGATTTCCGACCTCGACCATCATCTTGAATGCCTGGCCAAGCAGGAAGTCGCCGACCAGCACGCTCGCCTCATTGCCCCAAAGCATGCGCGCGGCAACTTTGCCACGGCGCATGTCGCTTTCGTCGACCACATCGTCGTGCAAGAGCGTTGCGGTATGCATGAATTCAACCGCTGCGGCGAGCTTCACGTGTCCGTCACCTGAATAGCCGCAAAGCCTCGCCATCGCCAAAGTGAGCATGGGTCGCAGCCGCTTGCCACCCGAAGAAATCAGGTGGTTGGCAACTTCCGGGATCATGGCGACTTCGGACCCGGTGCGCGCAAGAATCGTCGTGTTGACGCGCTCCATGTCCGGTGTCACCAGTTCCGCCAGGCGATTGAGCGAGGCTGAGTTCGGGCTCTCAAATGGAAGGACGACGGCCAAAATCTGTCTCCGGTAGTGGGAAAAAGCGAGCATAGGAACGCTATGTTAATGCGGCAAGTGCGTTACATTGTCTTAATTGATCTTTGTGCGGCCGCAGTAGGCAGGACTGGATGATCAGGACAACCCCCGCCGCGTTCACAATTCCGGCAGCTTGAACCGGACATAGGTCCATGCGCGAACTTATCCGCACAAATGATGCAGTCCTGGTTTCGGCCGTGGTGGCGCTGCTGGACGGCGCCGGAATTCGATCGCTGGTGCTCGACCAGAATATGAGCGTCCTGGAAGGTTCGCTCGGTATCCTGCCACGCCGCGTGCTGGTTGCGGAGGATCATGAGCTCAAGGCCCGGCGCCTTCTGAAAGACGCCGGGCTCGGTCATGAGCTTCGTCCAGATGGAAGCTGAGGGCACGACTACCGAAGACGGCATCCTTGGCGGCAGGCTTCGGATACGCCAGCCGTTGCGCGGTCACCGTGTCGGCCACGACGCGATCCTCCTGGCGGCGGCTACAGGGGCGCGCGGGGGCGAGCGCGCAATCGACCTTGGATCGGGCGTTGGCGCGGCCGGCCTTGCCCTGGCTGCACGCGTTCCGGGACTGACGGTGACTCTCGTCGAGATCGATGCGGCGCTGTGCGCGCTTGCTGCGGAGAATGCGCGGCTCAACGGCCTGGACAACCGGGTGAGAGCGCTCGCTCTCGATGTGGAGAAACCGGATACCTTTGAGGCCGTCGGACTTTCCGGTGACATGGTTGATCGCGTCTTAATGAATCCACCATTCCACGATGCACGGCGCCAGAATGTCTCGCCCGATCCGCGACGCCGCCTCGCACACGTGGGTAGGCCCGGATTGCTGGCGCGGTGGGTTGGCACAGCTGCATGGCTGTTGAAGCCGCGCGGCATGCTTACCCTTATTTGGCGAGCCGATGGCCTCGCTGACGTGCTTGAGACGTTACGTCCGTCGTTCGGCGATATCGCGGTGCTTCCCGTGCTCCCACGCGAAGCCGCGCCGGCGATTCGTGTGATCGTACGGGCCGCCAAGGCGAGCGGCGGCCCGCAGCTTTCCTATCCTGCCATTGCACTCAGTGACGAGCAGGGCCAGCCAACGGAGGCCGCCGAAGCCATTTTACGCGGAGGAAAAACGCTGAGAATTGCGGAGTCCTAGTGGCTCCTGCGAGTCTGCCTAAACTCTGCGCCGCTTTGGCATAAATTCGCGCCAACGTCCGGTTGCCAGCTGGCGCCGCACACGCCCAAGACTTTCGTCGCTCAGGTGCGAAAGCCCAATAACACTGCCGATTAAAATGAACAGGAGTGCGATTTTAGGATCCATCGATCCGCCTCGTAAGTAGCCGGCACCTGAGGCATTGCAAAAAGCATTCCAAAGTTAAAAATTAGGCAACAAAGGACGATTTCAGAGCAGCGCGCTGAAATTTGGTGCGATGTGATATCTGGCTACCGCTCCGGGCCGGGCCAGCACGAGCAGGCGTGGCCTTTGACTTAACGGGTGTTGGCTGCCTATCTGAATGGGATGTCCACGTCAGCAAACCCACCGCCGGCGAATCCAGGCCAACGCGTGATCGACATGTGCGCCCGCCTGGTGCCGCGCCGGTTCCGCAGTGACATACCCGTGGTTCCAGTGGTTCGCCTCACGGGCGTTATCGGAATCGTGACCCCGCTGCGGCCCGGGCTGCTACTGTCGACGATCGCGCGGTCGCTAGAGCGCGCATTTGATACGCGCCATGCGCGAGCCGTGGCTTTGGTTATCAATTCCCCAGGCGGCTCGCCGTCTCAATCGCATCTGATCTTTCGGCGAATTCGTCAGCTCGCTGAAGAAAAGCACCTGCCAGTGCTGGCTTTCGTAGAGGATGTCGGTGCATCAGGCGGTTACATGCTGGCCTGCGCGGCAGACGAAATCATCTGCAACGAGTTCTCGATTGTCGGATCAATCGGCGTTGTTGGAGCTTCTTTCGGCTTCCACGAGCTCATCGAGAAAGTCGGTATCGAACGAAGGCTTTACACCGCCGGTGACCGCAAGGCGATGCTGGATCCCTTCCTGCCGGAAAAGCCAGACGACGTAAAACGGATCAAGGCGATCCAGCAGGACATCCACGAGCATTTCATAGCGCTGGTGAAAGAACGCCGCGGGTCGAAACTCAAAGGGTCCGACAAGACGCTGTTCTCTGGTGAATTCTGGACCGCACAGAAGGCGATCGAGCTCGGGCTTGCCGACCGCATGGGCGATCTTCGGTCGGTCTTGCGCGAGCGATTTGGAGAGAAGGTCCATACGCCGCTTGTTT
>DASSIJ010000183.1:0-4422 GCA_035692045.1 Pseudolabrys sp.
GCCGAATTTCTCGGTCTCAAAATTACACACGTATCGCCCGAGCGCGTCACAGCCGAACTTCCCGCGCGTGACGACCTCAACAACCGCTTCGGGATCATGCATGGCGGTGCCCTGATGGCCCTTGCCGACAATCTTGGCGGCACAGCGACCACCGCCAACCTCAAGCCGGGTCAATCAACGACGACGATCGAAAGCAAGACCAACTTCTTCGCCGCGGTGCCAATCGGCGACGTTGCGAAAGCAGAGTGCACGCCACTGCACCGCGGCCGAACCACCATGGTGTGGCAAACCCGCATTACGCGCGGCGACGGCAAGCTGTGCGCGCTGGTGACACAAACTCAGCTCGTGCTCGAGCGGGGAAAATAGCCGCTACATCTCTTGCGGCTTTGCCGCCCCACGATTGACGAGCAAGACGCCGCCGGCACAGATGGCCATGCCGAAGATGGAGAGACCGTCCAGTCGCTCACCAAACAGCAAGAACGCGAATAAAGCGGTCACTGCCGGCACCAGATAGAACAGACTGGCAAAGCCGGTCGCCGCGGAGCGTCGGATCAGCCAGTACATCAGCCCGACCGCCGCAAACGACAGCACCAGCACCAGCCACGCAAGCGCGAAAATCAATTCGCCGCTCCAGTGAATTTCGCGCGATTCAAACGCAAAAGCACCGAGGGTAAACAGCACGGCTGCGCCGATATATTGCACGAGGTTGCCCGTGCGCCAGTCGATCGCCCCGCAATAGCGTTTCTGATAGAGCGTGCCGAGCGTTATGCCGATGAGCGAGAGAAAACTCGCGATCCAGCCGAGGAGCGATCCCGCCAGGATGATTTCGCGGTCGTGCATGACCAGCACGACTCCCAGCAGGCCAAGGACCAGCCCAAACCATTGAATCCCTTTCACCCTCTCACCCATGAAACGATTGGCGATGGTCGAGGTCAGGATCGGCTGAAGGCCCGGGATCAAGGCCGAAATGCCTGCCGGGACACCCTGGCTGATGGCGGTGAACACGCCGCCGAGATACAGCCCGTGGACAAGGGAACCGGCGACCAGCGCATGCTGCACTTCGCGCGCATTCGGGGCCCTCGCGCGCCCGATGATTGCGATAGCGGCCATGATCAGGACCACAAAACCCATCCGCACGGCCAGGAACGTCAGCGGCTCGATATAGGGCAGCCCGTAGCGTGCGCCGATAAAGCCTGTGCTCCAGAGGAGCACGAACAACACTGGCGCTGCAGCGATCGCCAGCTGGCTCGGGCGCATGATGGTCTCGGGGTTTGGGGCTGACAGACGGGCGGGACGCGCGCCTATAGCATTTTCCGTGCGGCCATGCCTTCCCCTCCCGCCTGCATTCGTCTTATGCTCAAACCGCGGGGAATTGATCGGGGCAGAGCCAGATGAAATTGATCGCGGTTTATGTGGTTTTCGTCCTGATTGGCCTGGCAGTCGCCTATGGCCTCGGCCGGACCGTAGAACACTGGTCGCCCACCGCCAGCTTGCCGGTCTTTCTTGCCGCTTTTTTCTTCGTTTTCTGGGCCGCATGGCGACTCGCGACCCGCGTCGTCTGATCTTTTCGGTTCCCTCAAATTCGTTGTTCCTTCGGAACCGCTGCAACGGCTAGCGGGTTTCCTTCATTCGAAGCGACGCAAAGCGTCCCGAACCAAGGAGGAGGCCCATGACTGATCCACGTTTTACTGATCCGGATCCGCGGTTGAGTGACCCCGTGGTGCGCCGAGACGACAATACCGGGGGGATGTGGGGTTGGATCGCCGGTGTAGCGGTATTGGTGCTGATCGGCTTCTTGATTATTGCCGGCTGGAACAATAGCGGCACCACCGCGAACAGCGGCGCTTCACCATCGGCCACAGCAACCACGCCCGTACGCCCCGCGAGCCCGCCGAGCACCACGGGCTCAGGCTCGTCATCGACGCAGCCGCTCACGCCGGCACCTTCGCCGGCACCGTCACGGTCTCAGTAAAGGTCGCGAGTTTGACGACATACCGATCCCGGCGCCGCGCGGCGCCGGGATGATGGGCGTTTTATCCAAGCACCGAATAAATCCCGAACCCAACCGTTGCGCTCACCACCGCCTCGATTGCCTGGAACTGCATTCCTGACAGCTCATCGCTGACATACGGAAACAATATATGCCCCACTGGCAGCATGATCGCCGCTACAAACGCAACGCATAGCAGTTTGGTCACAATAGTACTGTCAAGCATCCCACGCCCTCCCCCCGTGTTTTTCCATTGTGACACGGTGCGGGACAACTGGGCAATCTCAGGTCGCAAGGAACGCATCGATCGGAACGCGATAGCCATTGGCGAGCCGGTTGGTCTCATTGGCCATGCCAACAACAGCCATCAGCTCACCGAACATGGCTTCCGTCATTCCCGCCTTGCGGGCGGCCGCGGTGTGGGAGGCGATGCAATAGGCGCAACCGTTTGTCACTGACACCGCCACATAGACCATTTCCTTGGTCAGCGGATCCAGTGCCCCCTGCGCCATCACTTCTTTCACACTTTCCCAGGTGCGCTTGAGTGTTACGGGGTCGCGCGCCAGATATTTCCAGAAATTGTTCACATCCGGGACGTTGCGGGTTTTCTTGATGTCGTCATAGACCGCACGCACCTGCGGCGAAGCGTCGGCATATTCGATCGGCGGGGGTGTGGCCATAAGGGGCACTCCGGTTCTGAACGTCACGCCTGACCTTGGCCGTCCGAAGGACGACGTGCTTTGCACGCCTCCAGGCCGGGCATTCACGTCCTACGATATCGGCTATTGTTGAAGACGTGGAGGGACAAGACCGGCCATGATGGAGGGACAGGATGCCGAAAACACAGGACTATTTCGCGGAAAAAACGATCATCATCACCGGCGCGGCGAGCGGGATCGGCCGGGCTGCCGCACTGATTTTCGCCCGTGAGAAAGCCAATGTGGTTTGCGCGGACATCGATGAGGACGGTCTCGCGAAAACGGCCGAGGCAATCAACGCCATAGGCAGTCAGGCGCTGGCGCTGACCATCGACGTTACCAGGCGCGCGGCGGTCGAGGACATGGTGGAGCTTGCGATCGACGGATTCGGGAGCGTGCAATTTCTCTTCAATTCAGCTGGCGCAGCCATAAGACGCGCCAAATTCCTCGAAATCGACGACGACCTGTTTGACAGAACATTTGACCTCAACGTCAAAGGCACCCTCTATCCGATGCAGGCAGTGTTGCCGCACATGCTTGCGAACAAGTTCGGCGTCATCGTCAATATGGGAAGTATGGCGCATCGGCGTGGCGGTCCCGGCTCTTCTGTGCATTACGCGGCAGCCAAGGGGGCCGTTGTGACCATGACCATGGGCGTGGCGCGCGAATTCGCGACACAAGGGATCCGCGCCATGTCGATTTCACCCGGCCCCGTGAAGACACCGTTTCAGGCGGCGGCCAGCAGCTCGACAGAACTGGTGCAACGTTTCCTTGAGGATGTGCCGATGAAACGTTTCGCGGAGCCGGAGGAAATCGGCGAGCTCGTCCTGTTCATGTGTTCGGATGCTTGCGAATTCATGACGGCCGACACTGTTTACGTGAATGGCGGCGGTGGCTGGCGCTGATCAAGTTGTCGCAATCCAGATGCCGGCGAGGACCGCGGCCAGACCCACGATCAGGTTGAGGCCGATCCCCTCACCGATCGCGATCGCTCCGACAATGGATGCAAACACCGGGTTGACCGTGATGGTGACCGCGGTCTTGGTCGGGCTGGTCCGCGAAAGCGCGAAGACCCAAAGGATGAAAGCGCCCGCGCTTCCAATGACACCGAGATACGCGACCGCGAGCCACTGCGACGAATTAAAGTGACCGGCGGCAGCAAAGCCACCAATCGCCAGTGCCCACACCAGCAGACAGAGTGCGGCCGCACCCATGCCGGCTGTCAGGAATGTCAGTGGATCACTGCGTGCAATAAACGGCCGCGACCAGACATTGTAGAGTGACATGCACAAGGTCGCAGCGAGCATCACCAGCTCGCCGCGCCAGGCTCCGGCCGGAGCGTCGGCCAGCCCCAGGATCAGCGCAAAAAAGACACCGGCAAGGGCGACGAGCACGCCCGCACATTTTCGCAACGTAATCTTCTCGATGCCAAGCGCGGCGCCGACCAGCATTGTCGTCAGCGGCATAGTCGACAGCGTCAGCGCGCCGCGCGCGGCGGTGGTGTAGCTGTAGGCGAGATTGAACAGCACAGAGAACGCAAAGAAAAACAGGATGCCAAGCAGCGCCACCGCAATCCAATCACGCCCGCGCGGCCATCGGCTTTTCATCATGAGCGCGATCGGGAGCAGGATCAGAAAGCCGGTGCCAAAGCGGAATACGCCGAGTGTCACAGGATCGGTGGCGGGAATCACAAATCGCGTGGCGCCCCCTGCAATGCCGCCGATCGCGCTCGAC
>DASSIJ010000184.1:0-4013 GCA_035692045.1 Pseudolabrys sp.
AGCGATTTTTGCATCGGAGTGTCCTGTCCCTTCGCCGGCATGACCCGGATCAGGTTCAAAGGGTTTTTCTCAGCCCAAAACGGGCACCCCTCGGAACAGTGTTTAATGTATGCGCGGCGGCAGGACTGTCAATGTGGGCCGGGGAAAGGAGTTGGCTGCCTCATGGCTTAAAGGCCAACTCAAACCGTCACCACAACGCAACACTGTCGCCACGAAATGCATCCCGACGCGCAAAACCCTGAGCATTGTCGTTTTGAACAATTGCGTTGTCGCCATAGACCAAGCGCTTTCGGTCGCAACCTTTAATTTCAAATCGAGGAGTCGTTTCAAGCGCGGTGCGGCGCCTGCGTTTGGTTGTTCGACGGTGGCCACGCGTCGCGGGGTAACTCATGAGAAACGTATTGTTCGGAAGCGTCGTCCTTGCGGCGCTCACGGTCGCGATTTCGGCGCAGGCAGCGGATCTCAAAGGCGCGCCGGTCTACAAAGCTGTCGCGCCCGCCTATGATTGGACCGGCTTCTACGCGGGCCTGAATGCCGGCGTGGGCGCTTCGCAAACCAACGGCAGCACCGACGCCGAATTCCCCGTGACCGACCGCGCCGGCGTCGGCTTCGCCGGCGGCTTGCAGGCGGGGTTCAACTGGCAATTCGCGCCGAATTGGGTGACCGGCATCGAAGGTGATATCGGCTATCTCGGCATCGACCGCTCATTCAAGAACTGGCCAACCGTACTCGCGTTGGGCGTTAAGACAGATTGGTATGGCACACTCCGCGGCCGCTTCGGCTACACCAATGGCCCCTCGCTGTTCTACGCGACCGGCGGCGCCGCCTTCGTAAAACTGAAGAACAGTTATGACTTCTTTTCGAGGCAAACGACTTTAGCCTCAAAATCCGAGACCGCGACCGGTTGGACCGTGGGCGGCGGCATTGAAACCATGCTCGGCGGTAACTGGTCGGCCAAGGCCGAATATCTTTATATCGACGTGGGCGGCGCGGATGTTTTCAATGCAGACTTCGATGAGACTGCCCATTTCGACAATCATTTCCACATCTATCGATATGGCGTGAACTACAAATTCGGTGGGCCCGGCATGGGCGCAGGGGTATTGCCTGCCCATGACTGGACGGGATTCTATGCCGGGCTGAGTGTCGGTGCGGGGCTGTCACAGGATGTGTTCAGCGGGCCGATCGATACCAACGTCGTCGGAGCTTCTGCCGATATTGCCTATGCCCGGCTCACCGGCAGTCTGCAGGCTGGATACAATTGGCAGTTTAGCCCGAACTGGGTTGCCGGTCTCGAAGGCGATATTGGCTATCTCGGGAACAAGCGGGCGTTTATTTTTTTGAATGACGGCGCGCCGACGGCCTCCGGCTTCAGGACAAATTGGTACGGCACCGCGCGCGGTCGTCTCGGTTACAACACAGGCCAGGCGCTCCTCTATGTTACCGGCGGCGCGGCCTTCGTGAACGTGAAGAACAATTTCGATGACATTAATTTTCGAGGTTTTGCGTCCCGGACCGAAACCGCGGGCGGCTGGACGGTGGGTGGCGGCATTGAGGCGGCGCTCACCGAACGCTGGACCGCAAAAGCCGAATATCTTTACATCGATGCGGGAAGCCAGGACGTGTCGAATCCGAACATCGCGGGGTTCCGCGCCGCTACCGGGCACTTCGAAAACCGGTTCCATATCTTTCGTTACGGCTTGAACTACAAATTTGGCGGTTGACGCAATCGGCTTTGAAAAAGGTCACGTTTTCGGCAACTGCGTCACCGCCACCTTCACCGCGCCGTTGGCTTCCGCGATCACGCGCAGTGTGTTGGCATCAAATTCGATGCCGGTGAGGCGCAGGCCGTTCACGGACGCATCCACGCGCACGCCATTGCTGCCGCCTTGCTGAAATTCCCTGAGTGCGGCGGCGATCTTGGCTCTCGCGTCATTGGCGAAGGGCTTGAGATCGATTGCCGCCTTGTCGGCGAGCGCCTTTTGCACATAGGGCATGGCCGCGCGTGCGGCAGTGCCAAGCAGGCCGAAGGCAGCTTCCGATTCGACGGCGAGTGAAATATCGGTCAGCCGCATGATCTGGCTCTGCTGATCGAGCACCGGCTTGCCCCAGATATGCACGGTTGCTTCGGTGCCGAAGCCGAACCAGCTTTTCTTCTCGCGCGCCTTCACGCGCAGCGAAATCAGCAGCCGGTCGCCGGCTGCCGCGAGGGTCGCGCCCAGCACCTCGACATCGACCGGCCCGCTGCCATCCTCGGGAAAGTGCCGGCCCTTGAGCTGCGGCTCGATCAGCCTGTTGAGTTCGCTGAACGGCATGTCGATCGGCACGCCGACCGCGAGCACGCCATCCTGCATCGGCGGCACCAATTCGAGCTGCGCCGGGAACGGGCAATTCGGCTTTGTCTCGTTCGGCAGGATGCGCGTTTCCGCCTGCACGCCGATGGTGATCGTCACGTTGCGCGCATCGACCTGCGGCTGCGCCGCAGCGGCCCGCACCGGCCGCATTTCCAGCCACAGCGGGGGCAGGCCGGTTTTCTCGCCGCCGAGCGGAATCGAGCGGCACATCTTGATCCATTGCTCACGCGCGCTACGCTCGATCGTCGGATCGTTGCGCAGGCGTGCCTGCAGTGCCGTGATCTGGTTGCTCACGATCGGATCGAGCACCGGCTTGATTTCATTGCCGAGATTGACCTTGACGCCCGCAATGTTTGTGCCGGCATCGTTGAAATCGAGCCGCCCTGCAAGGTTGGGTTCGATACGCCACGCGGACGTGAGCTGCGGCCGCGACGTCACCACCACGTTGCCGCGAAAATCGGTGCGCTGGTCGAGCGTCTTGACGGCGAGATCCTCGATCTGCTTGCCGACTGCATTGCCGCCCAGCAGGTTGCCGATCGCGCCGCCGATGCCGCCCACGGCCTTGCCCGCGGTGTTGCCGATCTGGCCGGTGATACGCACGCTGCCGTTGAGGGGCGTTGTGATCGTCAGCGTGTTCGATTGTCCGGAGGCGACCATCGTCCCGCGCGTGACAGTGAGCCCGATCTCGGCCTGACCAAGCAGCTGCGTGACCGGATTGTCGTTCTTGCCCGCGAAATCGCGCGGCGCCGCGGCGTCGAGCGAATTGCCGATGGCGGTCAGCGCAACGGCGACCGGCGCGATGACCTGGGAGGCGCGCGTCACGGGCTGCAAGGCTTTCGGGGGCTGTAAAATCGCGAGCGCTTCCGGCAGTCCGCTGTCAGCGGGAATGAAGCGGTTGAGTGCCCACATCGTGGCGGCGCAGCAAGTTGCGACGATGCCGGCGGCGGCGACCGCCAGACGGAATCGGCGCGAGCGGCCGAACAGCCGGATGGGCGCCGTGACGTAGTAGATGAATGTATCGAGCCGCATTGATGCTCCGCTCGAATCACCAGCGCGAATCTTAGGCGCCGTGACGGCGGCGCGCCAGCGCTTGTGTTCTGGGTGGCGTTTACAATTTCTCCGCTCATGCCCGCGCAAGCGGGCATCCAGTTCTTGAAGCAATGCGCTGGATCCCCGCTTGGGGGGATGAGCGGAAACCTGAGTTCGGTGCATAGCCTCGGAGAGGGCGTGACGGCGGCGCGCCAGCGTCGCACGTGTGGCTTCAACTTCTGCCGTCAGGACGCTCTGCAATGACCGCGCCGAGTCTGCTCATGCTGCCGCCGACGACAGGGGGCAAACAGTAGTCCGCCGTGCCACCAGTTCAGCGTCATGCCCCGCGAAGGCGGGGCATCCAGTAAACGCAAGCCTAAGAGATTAATCGCAAAGCTGCGGCGTACTGGGTCCCCGCCTTCGCGGGGACGACGTCAGGACGCATTTCCAGCGCCGCCGACGCAGTCACGACGGTGGTAGACTGCCTCCATGGCGCAGCCCTTCGCCGAGCCGTGCGACCGCGGCATTATCGCCGCACAACCATGCCCGCGTGCGCTTGGGCGCGAGATCGCGCCACAGCGCCGCCGGATGGTATTGGCTGCCTGTGTACTTGCATCCGCGATGGCTTTC
>DASSIJ010000185.1:0-21226 GCA_035692045.1 Pseudolabrys sp.
CATCACCGAATCGACAAGGAACGGCATATCGTCATTGACAATCTCGAGGACCGAGATCGTCTTGCGATTGCCGGAAGCGGAGAGCGGGACAGTCTCGCAACGGATTTTCGGCCTGCCCGGCTCGCGCTCGGCAATAAAATCGTAGGCCCGCTCCGCCAGGGCGGCGATATCCTCCGCGCTGTAACGCACCATATCCTCCGGCACTGACCGGCCGTAGAGCTGCGCGATGAACGTTGCCGGGATATCGCGCCGCCGGTTGGCCAGCGCCGTGCTCGCCTGCTCGATCAGCCCGCGGGCGGTGCGTTCTGCCTCGCTGGCGGGAAGGTCAATGGCCATGGAACCTCGTGCGTCTGGCAGGAATCGGTCGAGGCGCAGCGGACGTTTTCACATTCTGTGCCGGCCCCGTCGAGAGCAACTCATCATTTGGTGACGCGTTCGCGACAGGCGTGCAAAACGTTGCATGCGCAGCCCTTAACTCTCTGAAGCGATAGATGAAATGCTGGCCAGCGGATCGTATCGCGGCTTGCCAGAACATTGTACTCTGACGATGGGACCTGAAATCAAGGGACGGGCAAATGCCGAAGGCCGATAAAACAGCCAAAGCCGCTGGCAAGGCGGCGATTGCGAAACCGGACAAAGACCAGCCAGTGTTGCGCGCCATCAAGGGTGGCAAGGCTCCGCCGGCGAAAACATTGTCCGCCAGGCCCGCCGCAAAGGCGATTTCAAGCAAACCCGGCGCAAAACCGATCCCGCTCAAGCCGGTTTCAGCGGCTGCCGACGACGCCCCCGTCATCGGGCTCAATCTCGCGACCGCGAAGTTGTCGCCGGCGATGGCCGCCTATTTCAAGAAATGCCAGGACAAACTCGGTTTCGTGCCGAACGTGCTCGTCGCCTACGCCTTCGACATGACGAAGCTCGAAACTTTTGTCGCCATGTACAACGACCTGATGCTGGGCGACTCCGGGCTTTCCAAGCTCGAACGCGAGATGATTGCCGTCGTGGTGTCGTCGCAAAACCGCTGTTACTACTGCCTGACCGCGCATGGCGCGGCGGTGCGGCAATATTCCGGCAACCCCCTGCTCGGCGAGCATCTCGTGATGAACTATCGCGTCGCGCGGCTGAACAAGCGTCAGCGCGCCATGCTCGACTTCGCCGTCAAACTCACGGCCTCACCGTGGAGCGTGGAGGAAAGCGACCGGGAACGGCTGAGGCGCGTCGGGTTCACGGATCGTGAGATCTGGGATATCTCGGCGGTCGCCGGCTTCTTCAATATGTCGAACCGCGTGGCATCCGCCACCGATATGCGGCCCAATCCTGTTTATCACGGACAAGCGCGCTAGCCTTTGAAGCTGTCGTGTGAAGCTGTCACTTGAAACTGTCATGGGCGGGCTTGTCCCGCGCATCCCGATTCTATAGCACCGTACCATCGCCACCGGGATGGCCGGCACAAACCGGCCATGACAAGTTGAAATGTCTCGCGTCGTAAAAAGCACCGCATCTATTCTCGCGCTCTTCTTCAGCTCACTTGTCTATGCGCAGGTGGCGCCGGTCGCGCGTGCGCCGGCGATCCATCCCGCGCAGACCGTCGTCGCCCGCAACAGCCTCGTCGTTGCGCAGGAGGAACGCGCCGCCCGCATCGGCATTGAATTTCTTGATCGCGGCGGCAATGCCGTCGACGCCGCGGTCGCCGTCGGTTTCGCGATGGCAGTCACCTATCCACGGGCCGGCAACATCGGCGGCGGTGGCTTCATGGTGATTCATCTCGCCAGGGATAACCGCGATCTCGCTGTCGATTACCGCGAGACCGCGCCGGCTGCGGCAAGCGAGACAATGTTTCTCGATGCGCAGGGAAACGCCGACCCGGAAAAATCGCGCGACAGCGCGCTCTCCGTCGGCGTTCCCGGCACTGTCGCGGGCCTTGCGCTGGCTCACGCAAAATATGGATCCGGCAAGTTCACGCTCGCCGAGCTGATCGCACCGGCAATCGATCTCGCGGAAAAGGGATTTCAGGTCGAGGACGATCTCGCCGACTCGCTGCCGCAGGCACGCGAAAGACTCAAGCGCTGGCCAGCGACAACTGCGATTTTTTTCAATGGCGACCAGCCGCTGCGGGAAGGCGAACGGTTGATCCAGCTGGATCTCGCCGACACTCTTCGCGCGATCGCGAAGGACGGACCAGGTGCTTTCTACCGGGGGCGCACGGCCGCACAGATCGCCGGCGCTGTGGTCAAGGCCGGCGGCATCATGAGCAAGGACGATCTTGCAAATTATCATCCGATCGAACGCGCAGTCGTGCGTGGCAGTTATCGCGGTTACGACATTATCTCCGCGCCGCCGCCGTCATCGGGCGGCGTCCACCTGATCGAGATGCTGAATATCCTTGAAGGTTACGATCTCGCCGGGCTTAGCCGCGAGGAATCGCTGCACGACATGATCGAGGCCATGAAGCGCGCCTATGCCGATCGCGCCGTGTTCATGGGTGACCCCGACTCTGTGAAAATCCCGGTTGATGGCCTGACCTCGAAGGCATACGCGAAATCGCTGCGTGCCAACATCGGCCCGCGATCGACGCCACCGGCAGACATCCGCCCCGGAACGGCGGCCGAATTCGAGGGTCGCAATACCACGCATTTCTCGGTGATCGATCGTGACGGCAACGCGGTGTCGAACACCTACACACTGAATTTCTCATACGGTCTTGGTCTCGTTGCCGATGGCACCGGCGTGCTCCTCAACAATGAGCTCGACGACTTCACATCCAAGCCCGGCACAGCGAATGCGTATGGATTGATGGGCTACAATGCCAATCTGCCTGGACCTGGCAAGCGCCCGCTGTCCTCAATGACGCCGACAATTGTCATGAAGGACGGCAAGCCGTTTCTGATCACCGGCTCGCCGGGCGGGAGCCGTATCATCAGCGCGGTGTTGCAGGTGATCGTGAACACGATCGACTTTAAAATGCCGATCGGCCAGGCCGTCAGCGCCCCGAGGCTTCATCAGCAGTGGCAACCGGAAGACGTCTATGTCGAGCCGGGATTTGCGCCCGACGCCCTCGATGCCCTGGAAAAACGCGGCCACAAGATTGTAGCCACGCCTCCGCACACCTCGACCAATTCCATTGAGGTCACTGCAGAGGGTTACGTCGGCGCCGCCGACCGGCGCACGCGCGGCTCGCTGGCAGCGGGATTTTGAACGGCTCTTCCGTCAGTTGTTGATCACCAGCCCGAGCTTCTTGATCACCGCCTGCCACTTGCCCTCTTCGCGCTGGATGTTCTGCGCGTATTCCGCCGGGGTACTGGGGAGCGGATCGCCTCCGGCATCAAGCAGGCGCTTCTTCATGTCATCAGAACCGACAATCTTGCGCAGCTCGTTGTTCAGCCGGTCGATGATGGGCTGCGGCGTGCCGGCCGGCGCAGCCAGTCCGTAATACTGCACGATCTCAAGGCCGGGCAGACCGGACTCCGCGATGGTTGGAACGTCAGGGATCGCAGCCATGCGTGACGACGACCCGACGGCAATGGCGCGCAGCGCGCCGGTCTGGATATTGCCGATCGCGGGCGGCAGCGTGTTGAAGGCGAGCATGACATGCCCGCCGACGAGATCGTTGGTGAGCGGGCCCGTCCCCTTATAGGTAACGATCGTGATCTTGGTGCCGGTCATCGCCTTGAATTGTTCGGCACCGAAATAATTCAGCGTGGGTGCCGGCGGCGTGCCGACCGTGATTTTGTCGCCTTCCTTTTTGGCGAGCGCGATCACCTCGGACAGAGTCTTCGCAGGCACCGAGGGGTTGGACATGATCACGATCGGGACCGAGGCGATCAAGCCAACCGGCGCGAAATCCTTCGTCATGTCGTAACCGGGATTTTCGGGAAGCCCGGCTCCGGTCACCAGCAGAAGCAATGTGTAGCCATCAGGCTGCGCCCGGGCGACATCGCGCGTGCCGATCACCGAGCCGGCGCCCGGACGGTTGACGACGATCACCTGCTGACCGAGTGCATCGGTCAGTTTCTGCGCAATGACCCGTCCGACAGTGTCAACGCCCCCGCCGGCAGGAAACGCCACGACCAACGAGATGGTACGGGATGGATACTCTTCGGCGTCAGAGGATCGTGGCAGAGCAAGCGCTGCGGCAAGCACAGCCATCGCCGTCATGCCGATAAATCGCGAACGATGACCTCGTATGCGCATGCCCTCGGCTCCCTCATATTTTTATTGATCGTGGCCGACATATTGTGACCACCGCGATTGGCTTTGCCAACCCGGTGTTTGGCTACCAAGTGCCAAGTCAGCTGCTGGACGTGCCGAGGAGTTGATCGAAGGGGAGCTGACGTCCGCTCAATGGCCCTTTAACGGGGCATCCGAATTACAGCGATCAATGCCTGCTTTCGGGGGTAAAGCGGACATCGTTCGGACATGCCCCAATGTCCGCTAATGACCCAAAGCGGACAAACGGATGGGTGGTAATATTCATCCAATTTCATGTTCCCGGAACGAATTCAGTTGTGACGCATTCCCCTCGAAGTATCGTGTAAAAAGACGTAAGCGGGGTGTGGGCTCATGTCCGCAGGGGATATTTATCTGGCTAAGAGTCTCGAGCTTCTCGGCAAAGCGGAAAAAGAAAACGATCCACCACTAAGGACCGAGTTTGAAAATTTGGCCGCTGCGTTTCGGCGCCTTGCAGAGCAGGCAAAGCGTAATCAGCATATTCTTGAGTTCGATCTTACTGGCGAGGGCGATCTAAAGCCCAAGCCTTAAAGCCCGTCCAGTTTCCAGCGAAAACGTACCAAAATCATCACGTAGCCTGAGGTGAACGTTTGTTCAATTTGGGTGTTACTAACCTATGGGAGAAAGAACAGGCAGCAAGTGTCGAAAACGAATGAATGGAACTTACTGAAACACCGGTTCGATGCGCTGGCACATGCCCAAAGCGTGGATGCTGATAATGTTGAAAAAATCTTCGATATGGAATTTCGTCGCCGCTTCGCCGAGTTGATAAACCAGACTCGCGAACCATCGATGCAGAATCGCGACATCGGTTCCCGCATGTTTCATGGGGACCCGTTTTCAGAGATTTTGAAAAAATGAACGAGCGAGATCAGGAACTTTTGGACAAGCAACTGTGGGGAGTTAGTCCTAGTCCTCCGCGGAACGGCGGCAGAGAACAGGCGTGGCCTTCATTGCCGTATTTTTAGTTGGTATCGCAATCGGCGCTATTCTGTTTGCGCACGAAAATACGCGAACAGAAACCTCGTCGCATCTCGTGACGGCAACGCTTTCGCTTCTAAACGGTATGCCGCCAACCGCGCGGTAGAGAATTGGGCCGCCAACTAGAGCAGCCTCTCAATTTCAAACCACGCGATGTCCCCGCTATCGGCACAAAGCGAACATTTCGAACGCGCCTAAGAAGGTCCGCTTTCGGGGGAAAAACGGACATCACTGCGAAATATGGCGACGCCGTCCGCGCACTTTGATCTCGTAATTGAACTACTTCGTAACCATGCGACGCGTGGCTGACGGAGGCGCCTCGCCGGGAGCCGCCGGCGTAATGGCAAACGTCAGCCAGGCGTTCCAGCCGTCTGGCCGGTTCTGCGAGGCGAATTCCGCGTACCCTTTGAGGTTGATGTATCCCTGCCATTCTTTGCTGATGGGAATGACATAGCCGATTTGCGGCCCGATACCGACCACCCGGGACTCGAAACAGCCGACGCGGTCGCCCGACCCGCTGTCGCACGACAATTGATCGTACAAATAGCCGACGAGTCCGACCTGCCATTGCTTGGTCAAAAATTGCGACGCGCCCCAATCCAGATGCATGTCAATGCCATTCTGGTAGTTGGTGTGCTCGTTTTCAAAGTTGTAGGTGAAGCCGAGCGTGGCAGAGAATTCGCGCCCGGTCTTCTGGTCGAAGTAGGTATAGGAGCCGCCGCCATCGATTGCGTTGTGCCCTATACCGGTGTTGGCAATTCGGGTCTGGTCATACCGGCCGGTCGTCAGGTTGCCGGTCAGGTACGTCATGAAATTATTGACGCCAAAATTCCAGCGCAGCGAAGCCATCGGGGCTATATCGCCTATGCCGGTGACCGCTTCTGTCAGGCTACGCCCAATCGTAAAACCCGGACCGCCCAGACCCAGATTGCCAGCTATTGTCGCATCGACGCTGCTCTGGATACGTCCATAGGGGATCGCGGCGCTGATGTTGGCCTGACCGCCCAAAACCGGCGTCGCAAACGTGTAGCCGGGCACCGCGAGATACAATGGCTCAGCGCTACCGTGAACGTTCGCGTTGAAATTTCCATTGAAGTTCACATTGATGCGGCCGAGGGGCACCTGCTTCGCGAACGCGACGTTCCCGCCAGCCGAAACCTGCGAATAATATAAAACATTGGCGAATGAAAATCCGGGCACCTGCGGGGTTGCCGCCAGACTGCCGAAGAAACCCGGCACCCAGAAACTTACGCCGCCTTCGTCAGCGAGAGAACTGGTGGCGGTGGCAACAACAATGCTTCCAGCAATTGGGACTGCAGCAATGCGGGCGGCGAATTTCAGCTGAACAAACGACCGGCAAAACCTTTCGGTGAAGAACCGGGAATGAGCGCCCCTGACCGCCTTCATTAGTCGCCCTTTACGCTATGACTTTTTCAATCTTACTCGCCTGCGGGTTTGGGGTATGTCCAAGTCTTCGCTGGTGAATTTAATTTTCGTAGTCGTGTGGCCTTCCTGCCACAAAATGCGATGTGAGGTATTATGGTAGAACAGGGCCTGCCCGGTCTTGCGACCGAAACAGCAGCGCCGGTGATGGCAAACATGCACCGGCAATCCACCTAACTATGTTTTGGATATTGGAAGGCCCGGGCGACTGCTGTGACGCCCGGGCCTGCGGTATGAGGTTGTTCCTTATTGACCCGGGCGGTTCTTACTCATCTCCTCAATCTTCCTTTTCACGGCCTCCAAGTTGAACGAAGCCGGATCCTGCATCGGCGGGTAGTTGATCGCAGTCTCTGCCAGCTTCGCGACGTACTGCTGGACCATCACGAAACGCCAGAACTCTCTGGCAAAGAACTCGTTCATGTAACCAGGAGCGCCCACGTTCAACGACTCGCCGCGAATTGATGGCGTGCGCTCGAACGGGTCCTGACGAATGTTGACCATACCGGGCATGTCGGTGGTGGTCTTTTCACCCGGCCAGCCATAAGGCTGCTGGTAGAACACGAACTTGAAGTCATCGAGACGAACCGCGCCCAGGTTAGCGCCGCCAAAGTAGAAGATCTCGTGACGCTTGGATGGGCCTTTCCCGATGAGAAGATCCATCTGGTTGTAGCCGTCGAGATGGTTCTTGTAAGTGCGGTCGCCGAGCTGGACGCCCTTGAGCAGTTGATCAGTAATGTTCGGGTTTCCAGCAGCGGCGGCGAGTGTCGGCAGCCAGTCGAGCCCGGAGAAAATACCGTTTTCTACCGTACCCGGCTTGACCACACCCGGCCAACGAATGATGGCTGGCACGCGGAAACCGCCTTCGCCGACGGTACCCTTGGTATTCTTGAACGGGGTCATGCCGCCGTCCGGCCATGTGAAGACCTCGGCGCCATTGTCCGTCGTAAAGATGACGATCGTGTTGTTGGTCTCGCCAATGTCGTCGATTTTTTTGAGCAGTGCGCCAATGCTATCATCCATCTGCGCCATGCCGGCTTCTTCCAAGCCATAGTTCGTCTGGTTGTTCTGCATCGACCTGTATTTGTCGGATAGGAATGTCCAGACATGCATGCGCGTCGTGTTGTGCCACACGAAGAATGGCTTGTTGTCACGCTTTGCCTTGTCCATGAAGTCGCTCGACGCTTTGACCAGAACTTCATCAAAGGTCGTCATGTCGTACTTTGCCTTGAGGAACGGCAGGTCGTGCATGTTCGGCACGTTCGACATGTTCGGGAACGGAGGCAGCGGACCTTCATCGACAATCCTTTGCTTGCCGATCTTGCCCCACCGTGGCATTTCGGTCGGATCGTCCCTGTCGGTGGCGTAGCTGTGGACCAGGCTGCGCGGACCGTACGTATTGTAGAACTTCTCGTCGACGGGGAACGAATACCAGTACGGATCCGACATCGCATCGAGGTGGTATAAGTAACCAAAAAATTCATCGAAGCCGTGCAAGGTCGGAAGGAACTTGTTCAGGTCACCGAGATGGTTTTTGCCGAATTGCCCGGTCGCATAGCCCTGCGCTCTTAAAACAGTCGCGAGTGTCACAGCCTGCGCCGGGATACCGACGTCCGCGCCAGCCTGTCCTACCGTCGTCAAGCCAGTACGGATCGGCAATTCGCCAGTGATGAAATTCGCCCGACCCGCCGTGCAGCTTGCTTCGGCGTAGTAGTCGGTGAACCGCATCCCTTCGGACGCGAGCCTGTCGAGGTTGGGTGTCTTTCCCGACATGATGCCCTGGTGGTAGGCGCCGACGTTGAACCAGCCAACATCGTCACCCATGATCACAACAATGTTCGGTCTGCGCTGCTGTTGTTGCGCAGCGGCTGGCAAGATCGCCACGGTTAGAGCAACCATCAGCGTCAAAAAGCCTGGCCAGATTTTCTTGCTAGCGGTCATGCTTGAATTCCTTCCGTTCTTGCATCATTGCGGCGCGCCCCCGACTTCCCGGCGGTATCACCTGTCGAATGCTGACTTGGGTGAGTCGGCCGGAATATTGGCCTTTGGGGAAACCCTCGGAATTTTCATTGCGAGGCAATACTGCGCTTTCAACTGATGGAGCGAAATTGCCCAAAGGGGAATAAACGGAATCTAAACGGCGTGGACCGGAATACCGGCAAGTCTTTATTTTTTGCCGATGTCCGCTGTTCTCGTAATTTTCGATTGATGCGTTGGAACATTGGACTTGGGTCCAACTCGATTTAACGCAGTCGTACACCGCATTATGTTTCTAAATATTGGAAGGCCCGGGGGGACTGCTGAGGTTGAACGAAGCCGATCCTGCATTGGCGGAAATCGACTGCGGTCGCCGCTAATTTTGCGACGTACTGCTGCACCATCACGAATCGACAGAATTCCCACACCCAGCATTGGACTTGGGTCCAACTCGATCCAGGGCATCCAAAAATAGACAATGAAGCGGCGTGGGGGAACTCTTCGCTAAATTGGAGGGATTTCACAATGGACGCAGATCGAAGCTCTTGGGTCGTACATTGGTCTGGCACGGCAATTGTCGCCGTTATCGGAATTGCCTGCGGTGCCCTGCTTGTGCCGACAGGGCGGGCCGAGGCGCAACAGCGGCCGCCACAAGCGCAACAGGCGCAAGCGCAGCAACCCGCGGCGCCGGCCGGGCAGCGACCGAACATCCTCGTGATCTTCGGCGACGACGTCGGACAAACCAACATCAGCGCCTATGCGCATGGCGTGGTGGGTTACAAGACGCCCAATATCGACCGCATCGCCCGCGAAGGCATGATGTTCACCGATTACTACGCAGAGAATTCATGCACGGCGGGCCGTTCGACGTTTATCACCGGGCAAGTGTGCCTGCGCACCGGGCTCTGCAAAGTCGGCATTCCCGGCGCGACAGTCGGGCTGCAGGATCGCGACATCACCATCGCGCAGGCGCTCAAACCGCTCGGCTACGCCACCGGTCAGTTTGGCAAGAACCACCTCGGCGACCGTGACGAATTTCTGCCGACCAAGCACGGCTTCGACGAATTCTTCGGCAACCTCTACCACCTCAACGC
Source organism: Pseudolabrys sp. (assembly GCA_035692045.1). GTDB lineage: Bacteria > Pseudomonadota > Alphaproteobacteria > Rhizobiales > Xanthobacteraceae > Pseudolabrys. Next base: position 9,717 of record DASSIJ010000185.1, read on the forward strand.
CGAGGAGGAACCGGAGCGACCCTACTATCCGAAAAACGATGCAGATTTCGTCAAGTCCAACTCCCCCCGTGGCGTTCTCAAGTCGTCGGCCGATGGCAAGATTGAGGACACCGGACCGCTGAACCGCAAGCGGATGGAGACGATCGACGACGAGACCACCGCAGCGGCGATCGACTTCATGACGAGACAGGTGCGGGCCAACCGGCCGTTTTTCACCTGGATGAACACCACCCGCATGCATGCCTTCACTCACGTGCGCGAGTCGATGCGTGGCCAGAGCGGCATGCCCGGCAACGAATATGCTGACGGCATGATCGAGCATGACGGCGATGTCGGTAAATTGCTCAAAGCAGTCGACGATCTCGGCATCGCAAACAACACCATCGTCGTATATTCAACCGACAATGGACCCAACCAGTGGTCATGGCCGGACGCCGCGACTACGCAGTTCCGAAGCGAGAAGGACACCAACTGGGAAGGCGCTTTCCGCGTGCCGGCGATGATCCGTTGGCCGGGCCGGATCAAGCCCGGCGAAATCTCCAACGAGATGGTTTCGGGCCTCGACTGGTTCCCCACGCTGCTCGCGGCTGCGGGCGATACAAATATCAAGGATCGTCTGCTCAATGACGCGAACGTCGGCGGCAAGACCTTCAAGGTGCATCTGGATGGCTACAACCAGTTGCCATACCTGACCGGTCAGCAGCCGAAGTCCGCTCGCAACGAGTTCTTCTATTTCAATGACGACGGGAACGTGGTCGCGTATCGCTACAACGACTGGAAGGTCGTTTTTTGTGAGCAACGCAGGCCAGGCGGCTTCGAAGTGTGGTCAAATCCGTTCACGTGCCTGCGCGCGCCGAAGGTCTTCAACCTTCGTATGGATCCGATGGAACGGGCGGATGTGGTCTCGGATCAGTATTACGACTGGCAGGCCAAGAACGCCTACCTGCTCCAGTACGGCGTTTGGCGGGTAGCGCCCTTCCTGCAAACGTTCAAGGACTATCCGCCCAGCCAGCGGCCGGCAAGCTTCAGCATCGACCAGATGGTCGAGGGATTGATGAAGTCAATCTCGAAGTAGTTGCCCCACCAATTACCGGCCGGCCTCGTGCCGGCCGGTTCGACTGGCAGGCACTGAAAAATGGCTAATCTCGATACAAAAGTTGCGCCGCCCGTGCCGGCTGCCGCGCGGCCTGTGGCCTCTGCCGCGCGCGACGCCATCCTCGAGCTCAAGGCCCGCATCGGAAAGTCCGTGCTCGGTCAGAATCACCTGGTCGAGAGCATGCTGATCGGCTTGCTTGCCAACGGCAATCTCCTGATCGAAAGCCTACCCGGTCTCGCCAAAACCCGAGCGGTGAAAACGCTCGCTAAAAATCTCGCCGCCGATCTGTCGCGCGTTCAGTTCACACCCGACCTGTTGCCGTCGGACGTGACCGGCGCGGAAATCTACGTACAGACGGAGAAAGGCGGTCAGTTCCAGTTCCAGAAGGGGCCGATCTTCGCCAATCTCGTTCTTGCCGACGAGATCAACCGCGCCCCGGCGAAAGTTCAGTCGGCGCTGCTGGAAGCAATGGAGGAACGGCAGGTCACCGTCGCGGGCAAGACCTACAAGATGCCCGCTTTGTTCATGGTGCTGGCGACCGAAAACCCGATCGAACAGGAGGGAACGTATCCGTTACCGGAGGCGCAACTCGATCGCTTCCTCATGCACGTCGTTATCACCTACCCCAATGAGGAAACCGAAGGCGAGATCATCAAGCTCAACCGCGAAGAGAATGCGCAGGCCCCAAAGGCCGCCGTGTCCGAGCCCGCCGCGGTGCCGCAGCAGGCGATCTTCGATGCGCGTGGGGAGATCGACAAGATTTTCGTGTCCGATCTGGCAGAGAAATACATGGTGGACGTCGTTTTTGCGACACGCTTTCCCGATCGGTACGGTGACCCGCTCGACAAATGGCTGCAGATCGGCGCAAGCCCGCGCGGCAGTCTCGCGCTAGACCGCTGTGCCCGCGTGCGCGCCTGGCTCGACGGCCAGGAATTCGTCACACCCGATCATGTGCGTTCAGTGATGCACGATTGCCTGCGCCACCGGCTGATCCTGAGTTACGAAGCGCTGTCGCAAGGCGTGACCGCCGATCAGGCGATCGACAAGATCGCATCTCTCGTCGCCGCAGCATGAGAGCGCAGTCATGCCAGACACTGCGCAAACTGGTGTCTATGTCGACCTCGAGCATCTGATTATGCTGGAGCAGCGCGGCCGCCGCGTGTCGCTCTTGCCGCGCCAACCGGTGCAAAGCCTGCTGTCGGGCCGCTATGCCTCCCGAATACGTGGGCGCGGGCTGAACTTCGAGGAGATCCGGGACTACCGGACCGGCGACGACGTGCGTTCTATTGACTGGAAGGTGACGGCGCGGCTGCAAAAACCGCACGTCCGTGTGTTCAACGAGGAGCGCGACCGGCAGGGGCTGGTGGTGGTCGACCAGCGCCTCTCGATGTTTTTCGGCAGCCGCCTCGCCATGAAGTCGGTCACCGCGGCTGAAACCGCCGCGGTTATAGCCTGGCGCGTCCTCAATGTGGGCGACAGGGTCGGCGGCGTGGTGTTCAACGACAGCGACATCATTGAGGTGCGGCCGCAACGCAGCCGTCGCACGGTGCTGCAGCTGCTGCATGCGCTCGTGACACAAAACCAGGCGCTGGGGGTCGGCCGTGGTATTACGCGCGCGCCTTCGAACCTGAATACAGCGCTTGATCGCATCCGGCGTCTCGCCGCCCACGACGCCACCGTGGTGATCCTGAGCGACTTCGATGGTGCGGATGAAACAACACGCCAGTCCATTGCCGCCATTGCTGCCCACAACACCGTCGTCGCCGTGCTGGTCCATGATCCGCTGCAAAGCGAAATTCCGGAGGCCGGCCGCATGATCGTCACCGACGGCGAATTGCAGATTGTTCTCGACGTGAGTCACGGCGAGATGCGGCGCAATATCCTGGAGATGAGCCAGGCCCGGCTGCGCAGCGTGTTCGCCTGGACGCACGAATTCGGCGTGCCTGTTCTGCCGCTCAGCACAGCGGAGGAGCCGGTCAAGCAGTTGCACCATCTGCTCGGCCTGCTGCCGCAGATCAACAGCCGCGGCGGCGCTGCAGCGGCCAAGGGGGCCGTGCATGGATAAGACCAGCACCGTTCTACCGACGGACCCGGTGGCCGGCCTGATCGACATCCCGCTTCCGTCGCCGGTCAGCCTGTGGCCGCAGACATGGACCTCAGTCCTGGTGGCTACACTGCTGGCGGCGGGGTTGATCGCCGCGATTTGCTGGTTGGCGTGGCGGCATTATGCCGACCGTTACCGCCGCGAGGCGCTCGCCGATCTCGATCGGATCATGCAAGCTTCCGCCCCGAACGCCGGCGCGCTTGAGCTGTTGGTTCGTCGGACGGCGCTTGCAGTGTTCCCGCGCGATGAAATCGTGCCACTGACGGGCCCAGCGTGGCTTACGTTTCTCGACAAGACCTATGGCGGTCATGAGTTCTCGCAGGGTGCCGGCCGGCGCCTGAGCCTCGCGCCATATAGTCCTCAGCAGGTTCCGCTCGCCGAGCTTGGGCCGCTGGCCGATCTGGTCCGCCGCTGGATCCGAACACACCATGTTTGAGTTCGAATGGCCTTGGGCGTTTGCGCTGCTTCCGCTGCCGTTGCTGGTCTGGTGGCTGATGCCGGTCTACCAGCGGCAGCAAACCTCGGTCCACGTGCCGTTTTTCGACCGGCTGGCCGATGCGACCGGGCAGACGCCACAACCGGGCGCCGTGGTGCTGCGGCGGCGCGCCATCCAGATGATTGCGGCGGCGCTCGTCTGGGTGCTGATGGTCGCCGCGCTGGCGCGGCCGGAGCGGGTTGGCGACGCGGTGACGCACGAGGTGTCCGCGCGCGACCTGATTCTTGCCGTCGATATTTCGGGGTCGATGGAGCAATCCGATTTTAGGACGCAGGTCGGCAAGACGCTCAAGCGGCTTGATGGCGTCAAGCTCGTGCTCGGCGACTTCATCGCGCGGCGCAAGGGTGACCGCGTTGCGTTGATCCTGTTCGGCAGCAAAGCGTACGTGCAGGTGCCGTTCACGCAGGATCTGCAGACCGCCCGCATGCTCCTCGATCAATCCGAAGTCGGCATGGCCGGACAGCAGACCGTGATCGGCGACACCATCGGGCTCGCCATCAAGACGTTCGAAACCAGTACGGCGACGCAAAAGCTCGTCATCCTGCTGACCGACGGCAACGATACCGCAAGCAAGGTGCCGCCCGAGCATGCCGCCGACATTGCGCGGCAAAAAGGCGTGGTCGTTTATACGATCGGCTTCGGCGATCCGAACGTCACCGGTGAGAACCGCGTCGATCTCCGGACTCTCCGCGAGGTCGCCAGCATGACGGGGGGACAGTTCTTCCGCGCCGAGGATGGTGCGCAGCTCGCGGAAATCTACGCGGACATCGATCGGCTCGCTCCGGTGAAGCTTGAAACCATCTCATGGCGTCCGAAACTGCCGCTTTTCCAGTGGCCGCTCGGCGCTGCCGTCATTCTGGCACTCGCGTTGTGGTGCCTGTTGCTGACGGAAAGCATATTTCGCTGGAGGGCGTCGAGTCATGCCTGACACGCTACCCTTCGAATTTCATTTTCTGCGGCCGCTCTGGCTGCTCGCCATCCTGCCGGTTGTGGCGGTTGTGCTGCTGGTCGTGCGCCGCCAGCGGCCTGAAACCCAGTGGGGCGAAGTCATTGCGCCAAATCTGCTGAAGCACCTTCTCGTCGAGCCCGCCCGCAGGTGGCACATCAATCCGGTCTATCTGATCGCGGCCGGGCTGGTGATCAGCATTGTTGCGCTCGCCGGTCCGGCGTGGCGGCGCGAGCTGCCCCCGTTCGTCGAAGACAAGGCGCCGTTGATGATCGCACTCTCGCTTGCGCCATCGATGAGCGAGCGCGACGTTCCCCCCTCTCGGCTCGAACGCGCCAAACAAAAGGTGCGCGACATGCTTGCGGCCCGCGCCGGATCGCGCACCGGGCTGATTGCATTTTCCGGAACAGCGCATCTCGTGATGCCGATGACGGACGATCGCGCCGTGATTGAACCATTTCTGGCGGCTCTCACACCCGAGCTGATGCCGATGCAAGGCAATAACGCCACCGCTGCCGTGGCTTTGGCGACGACTGTGATGGCGGCGGAATCGCTCGCGGGCACGATCCTCGTGATCGCTGACGGGATTGGTGACGAAGCCGCCGTGCGCCGCGTAGCTGGACGCAATGGCGTACTGATGCTGAGCGTCGCGCCACCGCAATCAGATCTTCGGGGAAGTTTGCGGGCGGATACGGTCCGCGCCAGCGTCGACGACTCCGATATCCGCTCGCTGGAGCGCCGTATCGAAACCCGTTATCAGTCCGCACAGTCGGCGGCTTTCGGCACGCGCTGGCGCGACGAAGGTTATTGGCTTCTGTTGCCGGCCGCGCTGCTCGGACTGCTGTGGTTCCGGCGCGGCACGGCCGTCGCATGGATCGTCGCCTTGCTGATCATTCAACACGCCGCACCGGCGGGCGCGGCGGATGCATCCCGGTTCCGCGATCTTTGGCTGACACCCGACCAGCAGGGGCGAATTGCGTTTGACCAGGGGGACTACGCCGCAGCCAAAGAGCTGTTTGCCGACCCGATGTGGCGCGGCATCGCGGCCTACCGGGCTTATGATTTCCTTGCTGCCGCCGAAAGCTTCCGCAAGATCGAGAGTCCCGCCGGCCGGTTCGCGCTGGGCAATGCCGAAGCGCAAAACCACGCTTATGAAAAGGCGATCAAGGCTTATGACGAAGTGCTGGCCGCCGAGCCCGGCAACTCGGCAGCCAAACACAACAAGGCCATTGTCGAAGCGGCGCTCGAAGCGCAGGAGGAAAAAGGCCGCAAGCAGGAAAAGAGTGAGGCCCCTCCCGACCTGAAGGCGGACGAGACACGCGTCGACCCGGGCCGGAAGGGCGGCAAGCGCATTCAGGTGCAGGCCGAGGACCTCACCACGCCAGGCGCTGCAGAAGCCTGGATGCGCGAGGTGCAGACTTCACCGGCCGATTTCCTGAAGCAGAAATTTTCCATCCAGGCCGCGACCGCGCCGCAGCCTTCGGGGCCACGGCAATGACGCGCGCGATAGCACGCTGGCTGTTGCTGGCGGTCTTCGCCGCGCCGCTTGCCTCGGCGCAGCCCGCTGCGGCGCCCGAACCGATAGTGACGGCGACCATTGACCCGCCGCGCGTCGTCGTCGGACAGAAAGCGACGCTGCTTGTGACGGTGCTGGCGCCGAACTACATGCCGTCACCGCCGATTCTTCCGGAATTTCAGTTGCGCAACGTCGTGACGCGGTCGCTCGGCGCGATCAACCAGGTGGAGACGCGCGACGGCGTCACATATGCCGGCGTCCGCTACGAATTCGCGATCTTTCCTCAGGAGCCTGGGTCTTTTGCCATCGCGGGCCAGAAGGTCACGGTGACCTACGCGGCCGATCCGCCACAATCCCGCGCGGCGACAATCGAGCTGCCGCGTCTCGCGTTCGAGGGATTCATTCCCGACGCGGCGCAGGGTCTCGACCCGTTCGTCGCAGCGACTAGCCTCTCGGTCGAGCAGGTCGTAAGGCAGTCCTCGCAGGAGCTGAAGGTCGGCGATTCCGTCACGCGCACGGTGACGATCAAAGCCCAAGGCACGCCCGCGATGCTGTTGCCGCCGGTGGCGTTTACCGAAATCAGCGGACTTGCGCGTTATCCGGCCCAGCCGGCCCTGAGCGAGAACATCGATCGCCGCACCGGCTCGCTGGCGGCCATGCGCGTCGACGAAGCGACCTACATGCTGGAACAGGCGGGCGATTACACTCTCCCTGCAACCGAGCTTGCGTGGTGGAACGCTCGCGACAGTAAGGTCGAGCGAATCCGCACCGGCACGATCGTGTTCCACGTCCTGGACAATCCAACGGCGCGCGCCGGTGAGTCCGGGGAGGCAAGCACGTCCGGCCGGGATTGGCGCGCGCCGGTCGGCTGGATTCTCGATCACTGGCTGCTTTGCGTCGCGGTATTGTCGGCGCTGGGCGCGTTGGTATGGCTCGCGTCCGCTGCAGTGCGCGCGGTCAGACAGCGAATTATGCAGAGGCGAACCGCCTATCTCGGGTCCGAGGCGTGGTCGTTTGCGCAACTGCGCGAAGCTGCGCATGATCGCAACTCGGCGAAGGTCTATTTCGCCTTGTTGAGCTGGGTAGAGCGCTTCGATCCGCTGGCGCCAGACCGCAGTCTCGATGCCCTAAAGCAAGCCGCGCGAGATCCCGCGCTGGACCGCGAAATCGCGTCGATCGAAACGAAACTGTTTGCGCCGCAAGGCAGCGACTCCATCGCGTGGTCGCCGCGCCCGTTGCTAAGGAGAGTCGAGATCGCCCGTCGCCAACTGCAACGTTCCCCTTCCACTCCCACGGCGCGCCGCGCACTGCCAGACAACCTCAACCCTGTCGCGGCACGTCAGCAGATCCTTCCGCAGTTACGCCCGGTCGCGCGCTAAGACCGTTATTGGCACAAAACGGACATCCCGAGCTGCACTGCACGTGCCTGCTTTCGGGGGGTCAAGCGGACATTCACTGTCCGCGATTCCTGAAATAGCGCCACATCGCGAAAACGAGCGCCGCAAGCGACACGGCTACCACCAGGTATTTTTCAAAGTCGTTGTCGAAATCGCCGTAAGGAATGACAACTTGTGCGGTTGCCGTCTCTATAAATGAAATTGCGAAGAGCATCGTTAGCAAGCTCAAACGAAAGACCGGCCGGTCGATCTTGAAAAATGCCGTTTGAAGTTACGATTGAAACAATGGTTTCACAGCCGGAGGTCGTGGAGAAGGGCAATGCGCGGCTTCGGGAGGTGACCCCCCTTTGACACCCAAGGGCAAAAGATTATTTCGTTTTTTCGGCTAAGTATTGGAGCGGGCGAAGGGATTCGAACCCTCGACCCCGACCTTGGCAAGGTCGTGCTCTACCCCTGAGCTACACCCGCATCCGTTAGATATTTGGCCGAAAAGCGTTATCGGCCGCCAAGGCCGATGCTATAGCCAGAAGCGGACCCTAAATGCAACCGGCGCGGCCTCTGGCCACTTGGGCCGTCTTAACCTCTCCGGTACGGCCGTCGCGTGACGACTTCCCCCTGCCAGCGCGGGTTCGGGTTACAGAAGCCGCGGTTCCCGGCAACGATGGTCGCCCGGCATTCTTCAAGAGTGCGGAACTGACAGTCTTCGGAGAGGTCACTGAAATTGCGGAGCGCACACCAAGGCCCTTCGATGGCCCGTGCAGCGCCCGAATTGGCCAGCTGGATGACAGCGAAAACTCCGACCAACAGAACAATGCGTCGCATAGTCGACCTCTCTCGTGTTCAGCGATACCGCCAGGGCGCAACGCCGGCGGTTGTCACCCCTGATGCACCCGCCGCTTGTGACGCACATAGGGGCTGGGCGCCGGTCCGACCCATCGCGGGTTCGGGTTACAGAATCCGCGATTACCGGCCAGAACGACCGGCCGGCAACGCCTCTAACGAGTAATATTGGCAGTCCTCGTAAACTGAGCCGGTGCCACCCCCGATAAGCGCACACCAGGGACCCTCCTGGGCGCTGACCGGCCTCGCATCGAGGACCCCGGCAGCGAGGACAAGCGCCGCAACCGGTAAAATGCGGAACATCTTTTACCTCTTTGGTTATCCGGTGATATTAACACGCCGCCTACTGGATTAGTGCCCGGATGCCGACAACGCCCGAACAACTCTTCGCTACATTGGATGCTCTCGGCATCCTCCATTCGACTGAAAGGCACCCGCCGTTATTCACGGTTGAGCAGTCGCGAAAGCTGCGCGGCCAAATTCCCGGCGGGCACACAAAAAATCTGTTTTTGCGCGACAAGAAATACGAGATTTATCTGGTGGTCGCTCTGGAAGATACCGATATCGACCTGAAGGGTCTGCACCGGCAACTGGCTGCCAATGGACGATTTTCGTTCGGCTCACCCGACCTCCTGCGCGAAGTGCTGGGGGTCGAACCGGGTGCAGTGACGCCGTTCGGCGCCATCAATGACACGGGCGGCCGGGTTACCGTCGTCCTGGAGGCAACCATGATGGAGCACGAAACGCTCAACTACCACCCACTGGTCAACACCATGACAACGTCGATCAAGCGGGACGATCTGGTGAAATTTCTCGAGTCGACGGGCCATACCCCCCGAATCGAGCGCCTAGCGGGGCGCGTCTCGACGACGCCTTGATGATTGCGTTAGCTTTCCGGATAACCATCTAATCCGGCAGGAACAGTGGTATTCGGGCCATCCATGGCCGGTGTAAGACGAGGCAATATGCTGCAGGACAGCGGGGACATGGTGGCGGCCGAGGTGGTCAAGGACACGACCACGCAAGGCTTCATGAAGGATGTCATCGAGGAATCCAAACATCAGCCGGTGCTGGTGGATTTCTGGGCGCCCTGGTGCGGACCCTGCAAACAGCTCACGCCTGTCCTGGAAAAAACCGTGAAAGCGGCCAAGGGCAAGGTCAAACTCGTCAAGATGAACATTGATGAACATCCGGCGATCCCGGGCCAGATGGGAATCCAGTCGATCCCGGCGGTTATCGCATTTTCAAACGGTCAGCCGGTCGACGGGTTCATGGGTGCGTTGCCCGAGAATCAGATCGTTGCATTCCTAGAGCGGATCACCAAAGGCGCGGTCGGCGCCGAGGAAAAGGATTTGCTCAAGGCAGCCGATGCCGCACTGGCTGAAAACAATACCGTGGGCGCCGCCGAAATTTATGCGCAACTGCTTGCCGAGGATGGCACCAACGTGCCGGCGCTTGCCGGCCTCGCGCGCTGCTACGTCGAAACCGGCGCGCTCGAGCAGGCAAAGCAGACACTCGCCCTTGTCCCCGAAGCCAAGCGGAACGAAAGCGCCGTTGCCGCCGCGCGCGCCGCGCTTGAGGTCGCCGAGCAGGCCAAGTCGCTTGGGCCGCTGTCAGAGCTCGAAGAAAAAATGCTCGCCGACCCGCTCAACCATCAGACGCGCTTCGATCTGGCCGTCGCGCTCAATGCAAACGGAAAACGCGAAGACGCGGTGAAGCACTTGATCGAAATCGTCAGGCGCGACCGCAAATGGAATGACGATGGCGCGCGCAAGCAGCTTGTCCAGTTCTTCGAAGCGTGGGGTCCAACCGACCCAGCCACGATTGAAGGCCGCAAGCGCCTGTCGTCGATCTTGTTTTCGTAGGCGTTTCGCCCCGGGGACGGCGCCGGACGGCGGAGTACAGAGATGCCGATGAACGCTCAGTACCGCGGACCAATTGAAATGCCCGCAGTCATCTCGGTCTTTCCGTTGCCGGGAGCACTGCTTTTGCCGCGCGGACAGATGCCGCTCAACATTTTCGAACCGCGTTACCTTGCGATGGTCGATGACGCGCTGCGCGACGGCCACCGATTGATCGGAATGATCCAGCCCGACGTTGCGCACGGCGGCGCGGCCGACAAACCGTCGCTGTACAAGATCGGCTGCGCGGGACGCATTACACAGTTCGCCGAAAGCGGCGATGGCCGTTATCTCATTGAGCTCACGGGGGTTGCGCGTTTCCGCATCGAGGAAGAGCTGAAAGTCTCGACGTCGTACCGGCAATGCCGCGTCACCTACGCGCCATTCGCCGACGACTTTACCGCGCGCAAGGGCGAGAATGCCGTCGATCGCCCGGCGCTGCTCGTTGCACTAACAGATTTTCTCAAAGCCAACGACCTGAAGGCCGATTGGGAAGGCATCGAGAATGCGCCGAACGAGGCCCTGGTCAATGCACTATCGATGATGTCGCCCTATGGCACGGCGGAAAAGCAGGCGCTCCTCGAGGCGCCGGATCTCAAGACGCGCGCGGAAATCCTGATTGCAATCACCGAGATCGAACTCGCCAAGAAAAACACCGAAGGCGAGCCGCAGTTGCAGTAACTCCTCGCGCGGCATGCTATAACGCCGGCGCAATCGCCGGAGCTTCTCCATGTCCACCGATCCACCAGCCGACCGGCCCATCGACAGCGTCGATCCGAAACTGCTGGAAATCCTTGTCTGTCCCCTCACCAAGGGCCCGCTTGAATACGATGCCGAACGGCAGGAGTTGATCTCCCGCAAGGCCAAGCTCGCCTACCCGATCCGGGACGGCATACCGATCATGCTGCCCGAGGAAGCGCGCCGGTTGGAGTGAGGCAATTGGTACGATCATGCATATTAATATGTCATCGCCGGGCTCGTCCCGGCGATCTCCGTAAAAGCTGCGACCAGGGAGAAAAGCGGAAATGATTAAAATCTGGGGCCGCAAAACGTCGTCCAACGTGCAGAAGGCGATGTGGGCGGTCGGCGAGCTCAATCTTGAGCATCAACGCATTGATGTCGGCGGCGCGTTCGGCAAGAACAAAGAACCGGCGTATCTCGCCATGAACCCAAACGGCCTCGTGCCGACGCTCGAGGAAGAAGACGGTTTCCTC
>DASSIJ010000186.1:0-3341 GCA_035692045.1 Pseudolabrys sp.
GAGCCTTCGCATCATATCGGCTGACGTCGCCGCGCCGGCGCGCTAGAGGTTTGCCTGAATGCGCCTGATTTTCATGGGCACGCCCGATTTCGCGGTGCCGACGCTGATCGAGCTCGCAGCGCGCGGGCACGAGATCGCGGCGGTTTATACGCGCGCGCCGAAGCCGGCCGGCCGTGGCATGGATTTGCAGCGTACGCCGATCGAGCGTGAGGCGCGGCGGCTCGCGCTTCCCGTGCATACGCCGAAGACATTGAAAGATGACGACGTACAAAAGGTCTTTCACGCGCACAATGCCGATGCGGCAGTCGTCGTGGCCTACGGCCTGATCCTTCCCAAGCCGATCCTGGAAGCGCCACGCCTCGGGTGCTTCAACGTGCATGCCTCGCTTTTGCCGCGCTGGCGCGGCGCCGCGCCCATCAACCGCGCCATCATGGCGGGCGATGCCGAGAGCGGCGTCACCATCATGAAGATGGACGAGGGGCTCGATACGGGCGACATGGCCATGGCCGAGCGTACGGCGATCGGTGCCGATACGACTGCGGGAGAACTGCACGACGCATTGTCGCGGGTCGGCGCCGATCTGATGCAGCGCGTGCTGGCGGCGGCGGAACGCGATTCGCTGTCTCTCACGCCGCAACCGGCGAATGGTGTCACTTATGCGGAAAAAATTTCCAAAAACGAGACGCGGATCGACTGGGGCAAGCCCTGGAAACAGGTGCACGACCACATTCGCGGCCTGTCGCCGTTTCCCGGCGCATGGTTCGAACTCGACGGCGTCCGCGTGAAGGTGCTGCGCTCAGTCAGAGGCGAAAGTGCGGGCCCGCCCGGCATATTGCTCGACAACAGGCTTACCGTCGCCTGTGGCGACGGAGCGGTGCAGCTTGTGCAGGTCCAGCGCGCGGGCAAGCAGCCGATGAGCGCAGACGAATTCCTGCGTGGCACGCCGGTAAAAGCCGGCGCGCGGGTTGCCTGATCATGCCGCGCTACAAGCTCATTGTTGAATATGACGGCACGCCCTTCTGCGGCTGGCAGATTCAGGCGGATCAGATGTCCGTGCAGGGTGTACTGACGTCGGCGATCGAAGCCTTGTCGGGTGAAAAAACGCTGGTGCAAGGGGCAGGGCGCACCGATGCCGGCGTTCATGCACGGGCGCAGGTTGCCCACGTGGACCTCGCCAAAGAGTGGGACACCGACACCGTGCGTGATGCGCTCAACGCGCACTTGCGCCCGCACCCAATTGCTGTTCTCGCCGCCACGCGTGTGACGGATGACTTCCACGCGCGCACGTCCGCCACCAGGCGCCATTATCTCTACCGGATCATCAACCGCCGCGCCGATTTGACGATTGAGGCCGGCCGCGCCTGGCGCGTGCCGCGTCCGCTCGATACGGACATCATGCACAAGGCCGCTCAGCGCCTTGTTGGCAAACACGATTTTACGACCTTCCGTTCGACTGAATGCCAGGCAAAGTCGCCGGTGAAAACGCTCGATGTGCTCAGCGTCGAGCGCAATGGCGAGAACGTCGCGGTGAGTTCCATTGCGCGCTCGTTCCTGCACAATCAGGTGCGCTCGATGGTCGGCTCGCTTGTTGCGGTGGGCGAGGGCAAGTGGAGCACTGACGATCTCGGCAAAGCGCTGGAGGCGCGCGATCGCACCGCCTGCGGGCCCGTAGCGCCGCCGGATGGGCTCTATCTGATGAAGGTCGATTATTAGGCGAAATACCGGTCGATGATTTTCCGGTAGATCAACGTGAGCGCGCGCAGATCGGCGAGCGGCACCCGCTCGTCGACCTGGTGCATTGTCTGGCCCACCAGCCCGAATTCCACGACCGGGCAATAGGCAATGATGAAGCGCGCGTCCGAAGTTCCGCCCGTCGTCGACAATTCCGGCTTGCGGCCCGTCACTTCAGTAACGGCTTTCGTAACCAGTTCGGTGAACGGCCCTGACCGGGTCACGAACACGCCGGCGTTCGACGGCTCCCACTGGAATGAAAACCTTATCTTTCCACCCGCCGCTTTCGCTGCGCGCTGCTCGATCAGTTTCTTCAGGGAATCAAGCGTGTGCTTGTCATTGAAACGGATGTTGAAGCGAGCCCGCACTTCACCCGGAATCAGATTGACGGTCCTGTTGCCGACGTCGATTGAGGTGAACTCGAGATGAGACGGCGAAAATTGCGCGCTGCCTTGATCGAGGGGGTCGGCTTGCAGCGCGGCAATGAGCGTCACCAGTCCGCGGATCGGATTGTCCGCACGTTGCGGATAGGCAACGTGGCCCTGCTTTCCCGTCACAATGAGATGGCCATTGAGTGATCCGCGCCGGCCAATCTTGATCGTGTCCCCGAGCGCGTCCTGATTGCTGGGCTCGCCCAGGATGCAGTGATCGAATTTCTCGCCGCGTTCGGCCACCCATTTCAGGAGCTTTGGTGTCCCATTGACCGCAATGCCTTCCTCATCGCCGGTGATGAGGAAGGAAATCGAGCCCTTCGGCTTGCCGTCATGAGCGGCGAGGTAGTCGAGGACCGCGGCGACGGCGCAGGCGATGCCGCCCTTCATGTCTACTGCGCCACGGCCATACAGCTCTTCGCCGGCGAACTCACCGGCGAATGGCGGATGCTTCCATGCGGTCTCGTCGCCCGGCGGGACCACGTCGGTGTGACCGGCGAAGACGAGGTTCGGGGTCGCCGTTCCGATGCGCGCGTAGAAATTTTCGACGGCGTCGGTGCCGGCCTCACTGAATGTCATCCGATGGACGGTGAAGCCGGCCGCCTTCAGTGTCTTTTCCAGAAACGTAAGTGCGCCACCTTCCGCCGGAGTGACGGAGGGGCAGCGGAGCAAATCGCGGGCAATGGCGACCGGATCGGCGGACACAGGTGGTGGTGCCTCTAGTCCCTCAGCAACTCATTGATGCTGGTTTTTGAACGGGTGCGTTCGTCGACGCGCTTGACGATCACGGCGCAGTACAGGCCGGGTCCGCCGGATTTCCCCGGCAACGTGCCGGGCACGACAACGGAATATGGCGGCACTTCTCCCTGCGTGATTTGTCCTGTTTCACGATCGACGATACGTGTCGACGCGCCGAGATAGACGCCCATCGACAAGACCGCGCCCGTGCGGACGACGACGCCTTCTGCCACTTCAGAGCGGGCCCCCACGAAGCAATGATCCTCGATGATCACAGGTCCCGCCTGCAACGGTTCAAGGACGCCACCAATGCCGGCGCCGCCGGAAATATGGCAATTCTTGCCGATCTGCGCGCACGAGCCGACCGTCGCCCAGGTATCGATCATGGTGCCACTATCGACGTATGCGCCAAGATTGACGAAAGACGGCATGAGCACGACG
>DASSIJ010000187.1:0-8558 GCA_035692045.1 Pseudolabrys sp.
TGCTCCCTTTTTCGACGCCATCACGCAACCCGTCCCGCGGCGGCGCATACAAGCGCCGGTCCCCGAAAACACGCTAAGCGGGTCGATTTAAGGGGCCGTTAAGGTGCGTTTTTCGGGGAAATCCGAGCCATTGCCGCTGGAAAGCACGTGGGAAACTTCTCCGTCATGCCGGGTCGCTCCTTACTCGTTCGTCCCCGCGAAAGCGGGGACCCAGAGCAACAATGTCAGTGCTTGCAGCTCCTGGATTCCCGCTCGCGCGGGAATGAGCGGTTGAGGCTCAACTGGCAGCGGCTTTTGCGGACTTACCTTCATCATTGACCGCAAACAACGCGATCAGCGCGCGCTTGATGGCGGCCTGCCGGGTCGGCGAGTTGATTTGCGCGCCCATCAGGTCCGTCACGTAGAAGACGTCGACCACGCGCTCGCCGAAGGTGGCGACATGGGCCGATGTAATATTGAGGTTGAGCTTGGAAAGCGTTGCGGTCAGCTCATACAGAAGCCCCGTACGGTCGAGACCGGTCACCTCGACCATCGTGTAACGGTGGGACCACTGGTTATTGACGGTGACAGCCGGTTCCAGTGCGAAAGCGCGGATGCGGCCTTTAGGCGGCGTCCGCTTGGACACCACGTCCGGCAGCCGCAGCTCCCCGCGCAACGCCTTCTCGATTGAATCGGCGATGCGATTGGCACGGCGCTCTTCGTCCTCGTCGCGATCGAATTCGCGCGACAGCGAAATGGTATCGAGCGCTTTGCCGTCGGTCGTCGTGTAGATCTGCGCATCGACGATGTTGGCGCCCGCCATGGCGCAGGCGCCGGCAATGATCGATAGCAGCCAGGGATGGTCGGGCGCGAGCAAAGTCAGCTCTGTCACGCTCCGCTCTGCGTCGAATGCGACCGACGTTGCGAGCTGTTTGCCGGCATCCTCGGTGGCTCGCACGAAATTGGCATGCTCGATCTTGTGCGGCAGATCGACCTTGAGCCAATAGGCTTGGTAGAGTTTCGAGATATAGGTTTCGAGGCGCTCGGGCGGCCAGGCATTCATCGCCTCGCGGAACTCGTTTTGTGCGATCGCCACGCGCTGGGCGCGGTTGACTTCCGAGAAGCCGCCGGTGAGCACAGGCTCGGTCTCATAGTAAAGCGTGCGGATGAGCTGCGCCTTCCAGCCGTTCCACACGCCGGGACCAACCGCGCGAATGTCGGCGGTGGTCAGGATGGCAAGCAGCTTCAGTCGCTCGGCCGATTGCACCGTCGCGGCAAAATTCTCGATGGTCTTGCGGTCGGAAAGATCGCGCGACTGCGCAACGCTCGACATGACGAGGTGGTTTTCGATCAGCCAGGCCACCGTCTCGGTGTCGGCGGCGGAGAATCCAAGTCGCGGACAAAACCGCCGGGCTACGCGCGCGCCGGCGATCGAATGATCCTCCGGCCGGCCCTTGGCAACGTCGTGCAGGAACAGTGTGACATAGAGCACGCGGCGGTGCTCCGGCTGGATCTTGTGAATCAGCTCGCTTGCGAGCGGCGTGTCGTTGCTTCCACCCCGTTCAATCTCCGCGAGCACACCGATGCAGCGCAGCAGGTGCTCGTCAACCGTGTAGTGGTGATACATGTTGAATTGCATCATGGCGACAATCTTGCCGAAAGCCGGCACGAAGCGGCCAAGCACGCCGGCTTCGTTCATGCGCCGCAGCACGGTTTCCGGGTCGTTCTTCGATGTCAGGATCTCGATAAAGAGTTCGTTGGCTTCCTCGTTTTCGCGCAGCCTGGCGTCGATCAGATTGAGCGAGCGGGTGATCGCGCGCATCGCGTCCGGGTGGAACGCCAGATTGTGCTTCTGCGCCAGATGGAAAATGCGGATCAGATTGACCGGGTCGCGCTTGAATACGCTGGCTTGCGCGAGCCGGATGCGATTCTTGTCGATGGTGAAGTCGTCGCTCTCGGCCAGCTGGCGGCGTTTCACCGGGCGCAATCGTGCCATCACGCGGCTCAGAACCGGCACGCTCTTGGCGTGACTGTCTTCGAGCTCCGCGCACAGGATTGCGGTGAGGTCGCCGACATCCTTGGCGATCAGGAAGTAGTGCTTCATGAAGCGTTCGACGTCCTGCAGGCCGGGATGTTCGGTGTAGCCGAGCCGCACGGCGATCTCGCGCTGGATGTCGAATGACAGGCGCTCTTCGGCGCGGCCCATCAGAAAATGCATGTGGCAACGCACCGACCAGAGAAAATCCTCGCAGCGGCGAAACAGTTGATATTCCTGCTTGTCGAACACACCGCGTTTGATCAGCTCGTCCGGTTCGCGCACCCGGTAGACATATTTGGCGATCCAGAACAGCGTGTGCAGGTCGCGCAGTCCGCCTTTGCCGTCCTTCACGTTGGGTTCGACCAGATAGCGCGATTGTCCGCTGCGTCGCACGCGGTCTTCCCGTTCGGCCAGTTTGGCGGCAACGAATTCCGTCGCAGTGTTGCGCACGACCTCGTTGTCGAAGCGCGTTACCAGTTCGTCGAACAACATCTTGTCGCCGAGCAGGAAGCGCGATTCCAGAATGGCGGTGCGAATGGTCATATCCGCCTTGGCCTGACGGATGCATTCGTCGACGGAGCGGGTGGCGTGGCCGACTTTCAGCCCGGTGTCCCACAGACAATAGAGGATGGCTTCCGCGATCGACTCGCCCCAGGCGGTCTGCTTGTAAGGCAGCAGGAACAGCAGATCGATGTCCGAACCCGGCGCCTGCAAGCCGCGGCCATAGCCGCCGGTGGCGACGACCGCCATGCGTTCGCCCTCTGACGGATTTTGCGACGGGTACCACTGGCGCGCAAACTCGAACAGGATGCGGATGATCTCGTCTTCCATCCGGCACAGCCGTTCGGCGCAGCGGCGGCCATGACGGTCCTTCAGCAACAGCTGTTCGGCCTTGGCGCGGCCGTCGGCGAGGGCGACTTTCAGCCGCTGGGCCAGCAGCGCGCGCAACTCGCGTTCGTTGCCGGCATGCTCCTTCGACAGTTTCGCAAGCTCGGCGGTCAGGGCACGCGCATCGATCAGATCGTTCGCGCCCCGGGCGGGCCGCTCCGACGGCGGGCGTATGTCGTGATCAACGGCGAGTGAGGCCATGGGTCATCCGATAGCGGAGGTGGACGGTCGAGTCATCGGATGAGGCCAAAGATAATTGCCGCTATATAGGGATGGAAAAATCGAAAAGAAACACTACAAAAGGCGCAAAACCCGCATATATTTTACCTTTGACCGCGAAAAAATGACCACTTATAGAATATCTATAGCGCCGATTTGAGCAGGCAGCTTGCGGGCGCTTAATAAATGCAGCTAAAGCGCGGGGCGAAATCCCCTCGCAAGCTGACGGCGGACCATTCGGGCCGCTTCCATTCACGAAGGCGCCCACGCCAGCAAGCGCGGGAGCCG
Source organism: Pseudolabrys sp. (assembly GCA_035692045.1). Taxonomy (GTDB): domain Bacteria; phylum Pseudomonadota; class Alphaproteobacteria; order Rhizobiales; family Xanthobacteraceae; genus Pseudolabrys. Next base: position 3,413 of record DASSIJ010000187.1, read on the forward strand.
GTCAATGCGAGGAGTTTTGTCATGCGTCTTCTGTCCCGCCGTTCGCTCTTTGCCTCCGCGTTGGCGGTCGGCCTGTTGCCGACCACTGCACTTTTCGCGGCCGACAAACCGGACACGATCAACATCGACTGGGCGACTTACAATCCGGTCTCCATTCTGCTCAAGAACAAAGGCTGGCTGGAGAAAGAGTTCGAGAAGGACAACATCAAGATCCGCTGGGTGCAGACGCTCGGGTCCAACAAGGCTCTTGAATTCCTCAACGCCGGCTCGATCGATTTCGGCTCGACCGCCGGCTCAGCCGCGCTGGTTGCCAAGATCAACGGCAATCCGATCAACGCCATCTACGTCTATTCGCGTCCGGAATGGACGGCGCTTGTCGTGCCAAAGGATAGCGCCATTACCAAGGTCTCCGAACTCAAGGGCAAACGCGTCGCCGTGACGCGTGGCACCGATCCGCACATTTTTCTTGTGCGGGCACTTCTGGCCGCCGGCTTGAGCGAAAAGGATATCCAGCCGGTGCTGCTGCAGCATCCAGACGGCAAGACGGCGTTGATCCGCGGAGACGTCGATGCCTGGGCCGGGCTTGACCCGATGATGGCGCAGGCGGAAGTCGAGGACGGCGCCAAACTGTTCTACCGCAATGCCGCCGCCAATACCTGGGGCATCCTCAATGTCCGCGAGGAATTCGCCAAGCAGAATCCCGATCTGGTGAAACGCGTGCTCGCCGTCTACGAGGAGGCGCGTAAATATTCGTTGAGCCACTATGACGAGCTGAAAGCCAACTTCATCGCCGCGACCAAGCTGCCCGATGCCGTCGTCGACAAGCAGCTCAAGGAACGCACCGAAATCACCCACAACCGGATCGGTGCGCCGCAACGCGAATCGATCCTGGCGGCGGGGGTTGCGCTCCAGCAGGCCGGCGTCATCAAGGCCGATGTCGACGTGAAGAAGGCGCTCGACGATCTGATCGATGACAGATATTTGTCGGCCACGAACTAGCTAGAAGGGGATTGGGTCGACGTTGAAACGCTTCTTCGTCATGGCCGGACTTGTTCCGGCCATCCACGTCTTTGTATTTGCACGTGCTTCAAGATGTGGATGCCCGCGACATAGGCGTGCGAAAGCACGCCGTCCTTTGGACGGCTAAGCGCGGGCATGACGGATCAACCTAAGACCTTCCCGCTCTAGGCTTCAGCCCTATGCTGCGTAAGTGTTGCTTTCAGTGAGTGGTTTGATGTCTCTTGTGCAGATGAGTGCAGCGGTTGAGGAAGCCCTGGCGGAACAGAAAAGGCCCAGGTCGGCGCTGGCGCGTTACGCGCGGCCGGCGCTCGGCATCGTTCTGCCTCTGACCCTTGCCTTGGGTTGGGAACTGGCGGTGCGCGCGGGCATCTCCAATGGCCGCCTGGTGCCTCCGCCTTCGCGTATCTATGAGGAGTTCGCCGAGCTTGCACGCACGGGCGAGCTCACGCGCCACGTTGTCGCGACGCTTTTGCGCGTTGCCGTCGGATTTGGCGTGGGGACAGTCATCGGCACTTTGCTCGGGGCGATCGCGGGATATTCGACGCTGGTGCGCCGGCTCGTCGATCCAAGCCTGCAAGGCCTGCGCGCGGTGCCTTCGATTGCCTGGATACCGTTGTTCATCTTGTGGCTCGGAATATTCGAAACTTCCAAAGTCGCCTTGATCGCGGTCGGCGTGTTTTTTCCGATTTATCTCGGCGTCATGGGTGCTGTGATGTCGGTTGATCGCAAGATCGTCGAGGTCGGCCGCGCCTTCCGGCTGTCCGGTCCGCAGATGGTGCGCCGAATTCTTTTGCCGGCGGTGCTGCCGGCCTATGTGATCGCGCTGCGCTCGGGGCTTGGCCTCGGCTGGATGTTCGTCATCGCCGCCGAGTTCATGGGCGCATCCGAGGGCCTCGGTTATCTCCTGATTGACGGCCAACAGCTCGGCAAGCCGGCCGAAATCGTAGCGGCGATCTTGGCCTTTGCGGTGATTGGCAAAGCCACCGACTGGCTGATCGTCGGTGTGGCCGCGCCGTTCCTCCGCTGGGAAGACCGCTTCGCCCGCGGCACGGAGGCCTGACCGATGCTCAGCGTCGAACATATCGGCAAGACTTATCCGAACGGCGTGCACGCACTCGAGGGCATCAGTTTTTCTGTCGAGCCGGGCGAGATCGTCGCCGTGGTCGGGGGCTCCGGCTGCGGCAAGTCGACTCTGTTGCGCGCCATCAGCGGCCTCGACCAGCCGAGCCAGGGACGCGTTTTGCTCGACGGGGAGCCGATCATCTCGCCGCACGAAAAGATCGGTATCGTCTTCCAGGAGCCGCGCCTGCTGCCATGGCTGACTGTCGCTGACAATGTCGCGTTCGGACTGACAGACCGGCCGGCGTCGCGCCGGCAACATCGCGCTGCCGCGGCATTATTCCGCGTCGGCCTGAATGAGAAGGCGCGCATGTGGCCGCGTGAATTGTCAGGCGGTCAGGCCCAGCGTGTCGCGATCGCCCGCGCGCTGGTGCCGCAGCCGGAAGTATTGCTGCTCGACGAGCCGTTTTCCGCGCTCGACGCCTTTACGCGCATCGATCTGCAGGACCATCTGCTCGACCTGTGGAACGACCTGCGGCCAATGATGGTTCTCGTCACTCACGACGTGGACGAGGCCATTGTGCTTGCCGACCGCATCATGGTGATGCGGTCGCGGCCTGGACGCATCTTCGAGGAGATCCCGGCCGATTTGCAGCGGCCACGCGATCGCCATTCGGCCGCCTTCGATCACGTCAAGGCGCGTGTGCTCATGGCGTTGGACCGCTCGCTCGCCGGTGAGCGCGTGCCCGAACAGCTTGAACATCCCGGTACCGGCTCGGCCATGTGGTGGTAGCCGCTCTTGTGCGCGGGTGCATCCAGCCTGTAGGTTCCCGGCCTGACAATGCGCAAGGGAGATAGAGTATGGACGCGGGCGAGTTGCGTGCGATGCAGGCGCCGATCAAAGAGCGCTACAAGAGCGATCCGAAGACGGCATTCATAACTCTGAAGGCCAAGGGCACCCTCGACGACAGCAATATTGCCTGCAAGGTCGAAACCGGTCGCGCGCTGGCCATCGCGGGCTTGCATCCGGCGACCGGCGGATCCGGGCTTGAGCTTTGCTCCGGCGATATGTTGCTCGAAGCGCTGGTCGCCTGCGCTGGCGTCACGGTGAAGGCAGTGGCGACCGCGCTCGATATCCCGCTCAAGTCAGGCAAAGTGTCAGCCGAAGGTGATCTCGATTTCCGCGGCACGCTCGGCGTTGCCAAGGATGCACCGGTTGGTTTTGCGCAAATCCGGTTGCGCTTCGATCTCGACACCGATGCCGCGCAGGAGAAGCTCGATCAGCTGCTCAAGCTCACCGAGCGGTACTGCGTCGTTTATCAGACAATCAAGAGCGGGCCGCCGGTCGACGTGCAGATGAAGCGCGTTTAGCCCGGTAGTGACGGGAGCGGCGGACTGTGGTTCGCTGCCAGCTAGACATTTTACAGCCTGTCATGGCCGGGCTTGTCCCGGCCATCCACGTCTTTGTCTACCGGCAGGCCATGAAGATGTGGATGCCCGCGACAAGCGCGGGCATGACGATGGTGAGGAAAACCGTCCAGATGTCATGCCGGGAACAAACCCGATGACGGTCAAGATCGAACCGGGAGGAATCAAAAATGCGCATGTTCCAGGTCTGCGTTTGCGGCCAGCCTTTGCAGCTCAACCAACAGCCGACCCCGCAGCCGGTTGGCAGCGAAGTCCTGCTGAAAGTTCTGGCCGCCGGCGTCTGCCACAGTGATTTGCATCTGGCGGACGGCTGGTTCGATCTGGGCGGCGGAAAAAAAATGAGTCTCGCGGATCGCGGCATGAAACTGCCGGTGACCCTCGGCCACGAGAATGTCGGCGAGGTAGTGGCGGTCGGCCCCGAAGCGAAGGGCGTCAAGGTCGGCGACCGTCGGTTGGCCCATCCGTGGATCGGTTGCGGGACGTGCGGCCCGTGCAAGCGTGGAGACGAGAATCTCTGCCGCGCCATGCGCAGTCTCGGCGTGTTCTCGAACGGCGGCTATGCCGATTACCTGATGGTGCCGCATCCGCGCTATCTGTTCGACATCGGCGACCTTCCGCCGGAGCGCGCCGCCCCGCTCGCCTGCTCCGGCGTCACCACGTTCGGTGCCTTGAAAAAAATCCCGACGCTGGCCAGCGAACCGACGGTGATCATCGGCGCGGGCGGACTCGGGCTCATGTGTCTCGCCCTGCACAAGGCCATGGGCGGTCACAGCGCTATCGTCGTCGACATCGATCCCGCCAAGCGTGACGCCGCGAAGAAGGCGGGCGCGGCAGAGGTGATTGACGGCGGCGCGGCTGACGCGTCGCAGAAAATCATCGACATGACCAATGGCGGCGCCTGGGGCGTGATCGATCTGGTTGGTTCCTCGCAAAGCGCGCGCGTCGGTTACGACAGCCTGATCAAGGGCGGCAAATATGTCATCGTCGGCCTTTACGGCGGCGACCTTACGGTGTCTCTGCCGCCGATTCCGATGCGGGCGCTGACCATTCAGGGATCGTATGTCGGCAGCCTGCCGGAGATGAAGGAACTCATCGAGCTCGTGCGCCGCACCGGAATCCCGCCGGTGCCTGTTGCGACCAGGCCCCTTGATCACGTCAACGCGGTGATGGATGAGCTTCGCGCCGGCAAAATCATTGGCCGCGTGGTGCTGACGCCGGCGTGAACCTCCAAGGCGTCATTCCGCAACCGCGGCCATGAGTACAGGCACCCCCTCACGCCGTCATGCCCGGCTTTATGCCGGGCATCCACGTCTTCACTGCCCGGCAACAAGAAAGACGTGGATGGCCGGGACAAGCCCGGCCATGACGACAGTGAAGCCTTAAGCCGATCTCAAACGCAATGTCCCCCGATCTTTTTTTCCTCCTCACGCTGATCATCAAAATGGCCATCACCGCGGGCTTCGTGGTGGCGGCGACGGTGACCGCCGAGCGCGTTGGTCCCTTGCTGGCCGGTCTGGTGGCGACGTTGCCGATCGGGGCTGGTCCGGTCTACGTGTTCCTCGCGCTTGATCACGACGCGCATTTTATCGCGCAAGGCGCGCTGGGCAGCCTCGTCATCAATGCAGTCAACGTGATCTTC
>DASSIJ010000188.1:0-35846 GCA_035692045.1 Pseudolabrys sp.
CATGGGTGGTTCGTCACCTTCGCTGACCTCATGGGTCTATTGGTCAGCTTTTTCGTGATGCTTGTCGCGTTTTCCACGCAAGATCAGGCCAAGCTGCAGGTCGTCGCCGGCTCAATGCGCGATGCCTTCGGCGTTCAGGACCGTGTGCGATATTCCGGCATTATCGAAGTGCTGGGCTTGCCGACCCGCCCGAGGCTAAAAAGTGCCGCGCACATCGATCCGTCAGAAGCGTCAGCGACCCCGTCACCGGAGGACAGTGACCGGCAGCGCAGCTACGGCGCCCGCTTCAAGGAGGACCGCAAATTTTCGCTTGCGTCCGCGTCGCTGCGGCAGGCGTTGCAGGAAATGCCGGAAATCACCGAAGCATCCAAGCACATTATGCTCGAGGAAACCAAAAATGGTCTCAATATCGAGATCGTGGACCAGGACGGACGATCGATGTTTCCGGAGGGGGGCAAGGAGCCCTATGAGCGCACGCGCAAGCTGATCCAGAAGATCGCGCCACAGCTCAAGGCGATGCCGTATCGGGTCGCCATCGTCGGCCATACCGCCACAAGCAAGGTGCCGCCAAAACCTGGTTATGGGCCGTGGGAATTGTCAGCCGATCGTGCCAATGCCGTACGCCAAATTTTGGACGCAGAGGGTGTACCATCGGGCAATATCTTTATGGTGGCAGGAAAGGCCGACACAGAACCGCTGTTCCCGGACGATCCCTCGATGTCGCCGAACCGCCGGGTTACCATTACCTTGATGCGCGAAGAGCCACCGTTGCCGGCCGATTTGAACCCGTAGAGAAGCGCGATAGCTTACGGCCTATTGCAATCAATCGGATATGGTACGCCCGGTATTCCCAGGGCCCGTGCGGTGATATAAGGCCCGCCTTCTAAACCTTTAGCGGATCACGGCAATTTCAAATGAGTGACGGCGCGAACCAAGCCACGGCGTCGGCCCATGCAGGACATGACGCGCCTCCGGGACTCCTGACGCTGGCGCTCGGCAGCGTCGGGGTTGTCTACGGCGACATCGGGACAAGTCCACTCTACGCCTTTCGAGAGGCGGCAATGGCGGCAAGCCACGACCAAGTCGTTAGCCGCGCCGTCGTTCTTGGCGTGCTTTCGCTCATCGTCTGGGCCCTCATCATAACGGTGACGTTGAAATACGTTCTAATCCTGCTGCGCGCGGACAATAACGGCGAGGGTGGTACGCTCTCGCTTACAGCGTTGGCAACGCGCGCGCTCGGAAGGCGAACCGCCTTCGTTTTTATCGTCGGTGTCATCGGTGCGTCGATGTTTCTTGGCGACTCCGTGATCACTCCGGCGATCTCGGTACTCTCGGCGGTGGAGGGGCTTAGACTCGCAAGCCCCGCGTTCAGCGATTTTGTTGTGCCGCTCACGGTCATCATTCTGATTTTGCTGTTCGCAGCGCAAAGCCGGGGCACTGCCAAAGTGGCGGCGATGTTCGGCCCGATCATGGTTGTTTGGTTCTTGTCGATCGCGATTGCCGGCGCTCTGCACATTCGTGACGATCCGACCGTTCTGACTGCTATCAATCCGTTCTACGGCATCGACTTCCTTGTCCATCACGGTGCAATTGGCTTGGTCACGCTTGGCGCCGTATTCCTCGTGGTTACCGGCGGCGAGGCCCTCTATGCTGATCTCGGTCACTTCGGGCGCAAGCCCATTCAGACTGCGTGGCTCAGTCTCGTCCTTCCTTCGCTTCTGATCAATTATTTCGGCCAGGGCGCCAAAGTACTGGCTGACCCTGCGGCGATCGAGAACCCGTTCTACAGGCTGGTTCCCGAAGCCTTTCTGCTGCCGATGGTCGTGCTGGCGACTGCGGCGACTGTGATCGCGAGCCAGGCGGTCATTACGGGCGCCTATTCACTCGTACATCAGGCGATTCAGCTCGGCCTGTTGCCGCGTCTCGCCATCTTGCACACCTCAGCCTCGCACGTTGGCCAAATTTATATCCCACGTGTGACTGTCTCGCTGATGATCGGTGTGCTGCTCCTGGTCGGTCTGTTCCGCACTTCGAGCGCACTCGCGTCCGCCTATGGTATTGCTGTCGCAACGACGATGGTCGTGGATGGGATCCTTGCCTTCGTCGTTATCTGGCGGGGATGGCAATGGCCGCTTTGGAAAACGCTGCTGTTGATTGCGCCGTTTGTTGTCGTCGATGTGGTTTTCTTTTCGGCCAACTTGCTCAAATTATTCGAGGGTGCGTGGGCGCCACTCCTGTTCGGCGCAACCATGGTGCTTTTGATTTTGACGTGGCGGCGCGGTACCGGCATCCTGATCAATAAGACGCGACGGACTGAAGTGCCGCTCGATACCCTATTCCGAAGTTTGGAGAAGAAGCCGCCTCATTTCGTCCCCGGCACAGCGGTGTTTCTCACCAGCGATCCCGAATTTGCGCCGACAGCATTGCTGCATAATCTCAAGCACAACAAGGTGCTGCACGAAAGCAATGTGATCCTCACGATCATCACGGCCGACACGCCTCGTGTTCGCGAGGAAGAGCGCGTGCGTATCACTCCGATGTCCAAACACTTTTCGCGGGTATCCCTGAAATTCGGATACATGGAGCAGCCGAATGTACCGAAGGCGCTTGCGATTGCGCGCAAGCACGGCTGGCAATTCGACATCATGTCGACCTCGTTTTTTCTGTCGCGGCGTGCGCTCAGGCCGTCAGCCAAATCGGGCATGCCGTCGTGGCAGGATCATCTGTTCATTGCGCTGGCGCGCTCGGCGAGCGACGCAACCGACTTTTTCCAGATACCCACCGGGCGGGTGGTGGAGGTCGGCACCCAGGTCACAGTGTAGCGCGCCACACGATTTCAGATAAGCCATTGAATTCGTTGCTGGAGTAGGCCGTGGCAGGCTGCAGTTTCTGCATGGCTCAGGGAATTGTATTGCGCAAATGGCGGTGCCGGGCCAATGCTCGGGGCGTTATAAGCCGCGTCCCTCGGATCATTTTGCACTGCAAAAATTCTTAGGCCATTCATGCCCCGCAGCATTGCCGCCGCCCAGGGCGGCTCGATCGCGGCCACTAACGGCAGCGAGTCTCCGACCAAAGTTGGCTTCTGGTCACTGGCGCTCGGGAGCATTGGAATCGTCTATGGCGACATTGGCACCAGCCCGCTCTACGCATTTCGGGAGGCCGTGCTTGCGGCGACCGGGCCGGGCAATGCGGCGGGCGAACCGGTCGTGCTCGGCATTCTGTCCCTGATTATCTGGGCGCTGCTGCTGGTCGTAACCGCCAAGTATGTGTTGATCCTGCTGCGCGCTGACAACAAGGGCGAGGGTGGGACGCTCGCACTGATGGCGCTCGCATCTCGTTCGCTGGTGCGCCGAGGCGGCATCGTGATTTTTCTCGGTGTTATCAGCGGTGCGCTTTTCTATGGTGACGCCATCATTACGCCGGCGCTGTCGGTTCTTTCGGCGATCGAGGGGTTGAAAGTCGTCACCCCGGCGTTTGACGCCTATGTGGTGCCACTCACCGTTTCCGTTCTCGTCATATTGTTCATGGTGCAGTCGCGGGGAACCGCCAGCGTCGCCGCCTTCTTCGGTCCGGTTATGTTTTTTTGGTTCACTATTATCGCGGCCGCGGGCATCTGGCGTGTGGGACAAAACCTGACTGTTCTGCTGGCGTTCAATCCCTGGTACGGAGTGAGTTTCCTCCTCCATAACGGCATCATTGGGTTCTATACGCTTGGTGCAGTCTTCCTGGTCGTGACGGGCGCGGAAGCGCTTTATGCCGACCTCGGCCATTTCGGCCCCGGCCCAATCCGGATGGCTTGGCTGGTCGTCGTGCTGCCGGCGCTTACTGTCAATTACCTGGGGCAGGGCGCATTGGTGCTGGCCGATTCGAAATCGGTCGAAAATCCTTTCTTCCTGCTTTTTCCGGATTGGGCGTTGCTGCCGATGGTAATCCTGGCCACCCTGGCGACCGTGATCGCAAGTCAGGCTGTGATCACCGGCGCCTACTCGCTCACACGACAGGCAATTCAGCTGGGACTTCTGCCGCGCCTTGAAATCCGCCACACGTCGGAATCCCTGTTCGGACAAATCTATATGCCTCGCGTCAACACTCTGCTCTTGGTGGGCGTGCTGTTGTTGGTGGCATTGTTTCGCTCCTCGAGCGCACTTGCCTCGGCCTACGGTATCGCGGTGACCGGCACCATGGTTGTCACGGCGATGATGGCCATCGTGGTGATCTGGCGAGTGTGGAACTGGCCCCTGATTGGAGCTTTGGCGTTGATGCTGCCCTTCCTGTTCGTCGACTTTACCTTCCTGTCCGCAAACCTGCTCAAAATCGTGGAGGGCGGATGGATGCCTCTGGCGCTCGGCGCGCTGGTGATGGCTGTGATGTACACGTGGCGGCGCGGCAGCCGGCTGCTGTTTGAAAAAACTCGCCGTCTTGAAACGCCGCTTGAATCACTTGTGAAGAGCCTCGAGAAAAAACCACCGGCGCGTGTGGCAGGTACGGCGGTATTTCTCACCAGCGATCCAGTCAGCGCCCCGACTGCGCTGCTGCACAGCCTCAAGCATTATAAAGTCCTGCATGAGAACAATGTGATTCTTACAATCGAGACTGCAGACACGCCTCACGTCGATCCCGCAGAGAGGGTACGGATGGTGCCGCTCGGAAAGACATTTTCGCGAATTGTGCTTCGCTTCGGCTTCATGGAGACACCGAACGTGCCTAGAGCGCTGGCGATAGCGCGCAAGCTCGGGTGGCAGTTTGATATCATGTCGACGTCATTTTTCCTCTCGCGACGCTCGCTCAAACCTGCCGCGCATTCTGGTATGCCGCACTGGCAGGATCGCTTGTTTATCGGCCTTACCCGTGTTGCCAACGATGCCACCGACTATTTCCAAATTCCCACGGGACGGGTGGTGGAGGTCGGCACCCAGGTGACGATCTAGGCTCCTGGGCCCAGCCAAAAGACTGATGCGTCACCTGGGATTTCCGGCTAAAACGCGCTTTTGTTGGATAACGGAGTTCCGGCAATGGCCGATGAAATGCCGCGCGCGGACGAGGTGACGAACCTGACGCCGGAAGAAGTCGCCATTGGCTTGCGTGAGGGACGCATATTGCTGGTGGATGTGCGGGAACCCAACGAGACGTCGGTCGAAAGCTATCCCGATGCGGTGATCGTGCCGCTATCGTGTTTCGACCCTGCGGCGATTCCCGATCCCCAGGGGAGGCAGGTTGTGTTCGCCTGTCGCTCCGGAAGGCGCTCCGTAACCGCTTCGGTGGCTGCCCAGGACGCCGGATATCCCTACACTGCTCACCTTGCCGGCGGCATCATTGGCTGGAAAGCGGCCGGGTTGCCCACCAAAACTTGAGCATTGCGAGCTGGGGTCTTCCATGCGCTGTCGATTTGCGATTACCGCCGTGGCTTTCAGTCTTGGCGTGCACAATCTTGGTATGGCACTCGCTCAAAATGAGCGTGTCGTAAATGTCTATAACTGGTCCGACTACATCGACGCCAAAGTTCTCGAAGACTTTACCAAAGAAACAGGCATCAAGGTCCAGTACGACACCTTCGACGCCAATGAGACACTTGAGACAAAATTGCTCGCCGGTAAATCCGGTTACGATGTGGTGGTGCCGACCGCGTATTTCCTGGAAAGACAGATCAAAGCAGGCGTTTTCCAAAAGCTCGACAAAAGCAAACTTGGGAATCTCAGCAATGTGTGGCCCGACATCGCGACGCGGCTGGCAGTTTACGATCCCGGCAACCAGTACGCCGTCAACTACATGTGGGGCACCACGGGCATCGGCTACAACGTAAAGGCGATGCGTGAGCGGCTTGGACCGAATGGCAAGATCGATAGCTGGGAAATCGTGTTTAATCCCGAGAATCTGGCAAAGTTTCGGGATTGCGGAGTGCATATGCTCGATTCCGCGGACGATCTCATGCCCGCCGCGCTGCATTTTCTCGGTTTCAATCCGAATTCGAATGACCAGAAAGAGCTGGAGAAGGCCGCCGAGCTGCTGACGAAGATCCGGCCATCAGTAAGAAAATTCCACTCCTCGGAATATCTCAACGCACTCGCGAGCGGCGAAATCTGTTTGGTGGTCGGCTGGTCAGGTGACATCAAGCAATCGCAGAGGCGTGCGATAGAAACCAAGAATGGTGTGGAAATCGGGTATTCGATTCCGAAGGAAGGCGCGCAGATGTTTTTCGATAACCTCGCCATTCCGAAGGATGCGAGTCACGCTTCCGAAGCGCATGTCTTCATCAATTATCTTTTGCGTCCGGAAGTAGCCGCAAAAAACAGCAACCTGGTGGCCTACGCCAACGGCAATCTGGCGAGCCAGAAATTCATTGATAAGGCTGTGCTCGATGACAAAAGCGTATATCCCGACGCTGTCACGATGAGCCGGCTCTATACGGTGAGCGCACGCGACCAGAAATCGCAGCGTTTCGTGAACCGGCTGTGGACGAAGATCAAAACCGGCCGTTAGCGGGCTGCGGCTCCTCAGGCCGCCAGCGGCGGTGCATCCACAGCCACTGTTCGGGATGCTCGCGAATCCAACCCTCAATCACCGATGTGATGATCTGCATGGTACCAGCGACATCGATTTTCCCCTCCGCATCGAGAAGCGGCTTGATTTCGTCAGTGAGTTCGGCGCGAAACCGGTGGTTCGCCAGGCGTACAATACGGGTGCCATGGATTGGGCAGTCGAAATGGCGCGCGAGCCGAGCCAGAAGCGGGTTTGCCATGGTACGCCGACCGAAGAACATCACCGGGACACCGCGCACGTAGTACTGATCGACAAGCATGCCGACATGCGCGCCGCGTTCGAGCGCTTCGGAAATTTTCACTGGCGCATAAAGATCGGTTGAGATCATCTCGCCCATGCTGGCTGTACGGGTCTCGGCGAGCCAACGATCGATCCCGGAAATATTTGGCCGCCGATAGAGCACCGCGCTATCGAGCTTGTGGGTTGCTGCACAAACGGCCGGCAGCTCCCAATTGGCCAGGTGGGCTGCGAAAATCAGCGCCGGCTTTCCGTCGTTCAACAGCCTGAGAAAGCGGTCAATATCCGGTTGCGCGAGCTCGATACGACTGCGTTCCGGGGGCTGTTCGGGGTCAAGATTCCAAAGCCGATCCAAATGCGCAAACTCCGCGCCCATGCGGCCAAGATTGTCCCAGCAGCCGCGCAGAATCGTATCAATTTCGATTTTAGATTTTTCGGGAAAAGCCGCAACAAGGTTGGCGCGGCCGATCCGATTTTCGGGCAGTAGCGGGCCGATCGAACGCATGAGTCCGCCAGCAAAGTCAGCCATTTTGTCCGCATCGATCAAGCGCAGACCGCGGAGCACGGTGATCGCCAGCTTTCCGACCAAGGCATCGCTCGCGCGCTTAAACCCACGGCGCAAGCGCAGCATCATCCGCTTCATCGCAAAACGCTCGTATTTATGTGGTGCATGATCTCTTCCGAAAGCCGTCGCCACTCGGGATCATGTACTAGAAATTCACGATGACTTTGCCGAACACCTGACGGCTCTCAAGTCGGGCGAGGCCGCGCTCGAAATCGGCGAGTGGCACCTCGGTGTCGATGATGGGCGCAATGCCGGCAGCAATTTTTGACAGGCTGTCGCGAATATTACGCATGGAAGCGCCGAATGAGCCAAGTATCTTGTACTGCTGCTGGAACAGTTGCATCAAATTGATGGTGACTGTCGGGCCCGCTGTCGAGCCGCAAGTTACCAGCCGGCCGCCGCGCTTAAGGCAGAGCAGGGAGGCATTAAAGGCCTCGCCGCCGACATGTTCGAAAACAACATCAACCCCTTTTTTTGCGGTGAGCTTGCGAGTGACGCCCTCGAAGCGTTCGGTCTTGTAGTTGATGACGTGGTCAGCGCCCAGCGCTCGGGCTTTTTCTGCCTTCGTGTCGTCGCCAACTGTCGTAATGACCGTGCAGCCGAGGGCCTTCGCCATCTTGATGGCGACAGAACCGATGCCGGAGCCGCCTGCATGCACCAAAATTGTTTCGCCCGGTTTGAGCTTAGCGTTGTCGAACAACATGTGCTCGACGGTACCAAAGGCAATCGGCGCGCACGCCGCGTCTCGCAGCGAAACGCTGGCCGGTACAGGGATCACCAAGCGTGCGGGTAGGTTTATCAGGTCACGAGCAAAGCCGTCGATGTGAAAGCCCATGATGCCGCTGACATTCTCGCAAAGGTTGTCGCGGCCTTCACGGCAGGCGGCACAGCGTCCGCAAGTCATCGCCCCATACATCACGACCTTGTCGGCAGACTTGAAGCCGGTGACGCCTTTACCGATCGCGGCTATTTCGCCGGAGGCTTCGGCGCCAACAACGACCGGCAATTGCCGCTTTGCGAAAGCCATCCCACGGAAGCCCCAAAGGTCGAGGTGATTGAGCGCCACAGCCTTGATACGGATCTGGACCTCGCCTTCCCCGGGCGGCGGCGGCGGAGGGACGTCGGCAAGCTCCAGCTTGCGGTCGGCGATTAGTCTCAACGCACGCATGATGATTGGCTCGGACGGCCGCTAGGCCGGCTCGAGCCCCATCACCAGCGAAACGTTCTGCCCACCAAAGCCGAACGAATTAGAAATGGCGTGCCGCAAGCTTGCATCGCGCGCCCTATTCGGGACCACGTCGAGCGGAATCGCCGGATCCGGAATGGCATAGTTGATAGTCGGTGGAATGCGTTGCTGCCGCAGCGTGAGCAGGGTGAATACCGCCTCAACCGCCCCGGCGGCGGAAAGAGTGTGACCGATCATGGATTTATTGGAGGAAATCGGCAGGCGCTTCATGCGTTCGCCAAACACGGTCGCGCAACCAAGATACTCCATCTTGTCATTTTCAGGGGTGCTCGTGCCGTGGGCATTGATGTAGTCGATGTCGTTCGGCGTGAGGCCGGCGTCGCCGATCGCGTTTGCTATGCAACCAATGATCGGCTTCCCGTCGGGGCTCGAACGCGTGCGATGGAACGCGTCGGTCATCTCACCGCACCCTTCGAGCACACCCAGGATCTTAGCGCCGCGTGCTTTGGCGGCGTCATAGCTTTCAAGCACTAGCGCGCCAGCGCCCTCGGCCATTACGAAGCCATCGCGATTCTTTGAGAATGGCTTGGCTGCGGTCTGTGGCACGTCGTTGCTCGTCGACAATGCGGAAAGCAGTGAAAAGCGGATCACCGCCTCGGGATTGATTGAACCGTCCGTGCCGATGCAGAGCGCGGCGTCGGTCTCGCCCCGACGAATCGCTTCAACACCGAGCTGAATGGCCGTCGCGCCTGACGCGCAGGCAGTGGAAAGCGAAATCGGCGACCCTTGTGTACCGAACTTCTCGGCCAGAGTGTCAGCAACCGAACCGAGCAGGAAGCGATGGTGATAGGCAGGAAATTCCGCGCTCACACGCCACATGTCGGGATAAGTGACCTTGTCGTTGGCTCCTGACTTGGCACCGACCTCGAGTCGTTGCGGCCAGTCCAACTCGATTGGCGGCACGGCCAAAAATAGGGGACCTGGAAATTGGCCCGGCTTGCCGAGTTCGGACTGTGCGATAGCCTCTTCGGCGGCGAGTTGTGCGAATGATTCCGTCAATGCGGCGGCGCTGGCCTGCGGCGGCAGGTAGTCAATGGTGCCGGCGATGCGTGTCTTTAAACCATCGGTGGGAAAACGGGTAATGGCCTTGATGCCCGATTCGCCGGCTGTGAGTTTTGCCCAATTGTCTGTCTTACCCGCGCCGAGCGATGTAACTATGCCGAGGCCAGTTACGACCACCAGCGGTCGCCCCATTTTGTCTTTGCCCGCTGTCATTTTTCGCTCTCCTCAGCCGATGCGCTCGACCAGCGCGAGGCCTTCGCCTCGCCAGTGCCCGACGCCGGTCACCAAGACTTGAGTCACATCCCCGTTCGTTGGCCGCTCCAAACCGGTCGAGTCACAGGGCGGAAACAGACTACCATGATCAAGTACGGCCGTGGCCAGCGCGATGTTCATGGGGAATTGCGGCTCCAACCCATGACCGAGATATGATCCGGTGGCACGCACGGCAAGATCGGAGTGCAGCTCCAGAAAGTGCCGCTCCTCTGCGGTTGCAGGATTGGCGCCTGTCGCCCCTGACAATAGTGCGGCATGGCCGATATTTATCTTGTCCTTGATTCGATCCCATAGCCGCGACAGCGTTTCCGTAACCGTTCCAGGCTTCCGGTTGGCACGGTCGGAGACCACAGCGCTGAGGCGACCTAGTGGTTTGGCACCGCGTTTTTCCGCGTGATCGCGTCCCTCGATCACGAGAAATGCCCCCAGCGACGCCAACGCAAAACCACCTTTGCCATTCCTGCGCTCCCACACCGGCTCAAAGTTGTTCTTCAACGCGAGGCCAGCGAACTCATAGAGCATCAGAAGGTCAGGCCGCTCTCCATTGTATGAGCCGCCCACCAGAGCAATGTCGCTTTGCCTTGCGCCGATGCGCGAGTGCGCGATACGCACCGCGTCGATACCGGCCGATTCTTCTCCCATGAACGTCCGCGACGAGCCTGTCACGCCGTGAACAATGGAGATATTTCCCGCCAGCAGGTTCGAGAGCTGGGCCAGAAATAAAGTCGGCCGTAAGTCGCTCATCAGGCGCTCGTTTAGAAACGCAGCCGGATTTGCTGCGTGTGCGATCCCGCTGAGAATGTTCGAATCCACTGTCAGGTCACGCTCGCCGCCACCGGCCGCGACGATCATGTCCATGTGTGACAGTAGATCGGTGTTGCCTTTCACGCCCGCCGAGTCGAGTGCAAGCCCCGCGGCATATGTACCGATCCGCTGCCAGTTTTCCATTTGGCGCTGATCACCCTTTTTGGGGATCTGGAGGTCAAAATTGATCGGCGCCAGTGGATTCACAATGAAGGGGGCAAAAGTAGCCGTATCGGCGCCCGGCTTTGCTTCCATCAGCTTCTGCCAATGTGCGTCGGGTCCTTCACCGAGGCACGAAACAATTCCAACCCCGGTGATCCAGACGTCCCGCGTGCTCTCAGCCATTGGCCGGCACCTCGGCCGGAAAACCGACTCGCTCGGCGGCTTCGCGCATCCGCAGCTTCATCTCAGCATTCGGAAAATCGAGGACGCGCAGTGTTAAAGTTGCGTCGCAAATGGGCTTTCCGTCCAACAAAATACTCGCCCGCGTGATCGCATATCCCGAGCCCTCATGAATAAGGCTGGCCTTCACTGACAGCTTGTGGCCGGGCGTGACGAACATGCGGAACTTGGCGTCCTTAACTGCCGCAAGGAACGCCATTCGCTCGAACTGATTCACAGCGACCACGAGCCAGCCCGATGTCTGGGCCATGGCCTCGATCAGCAGCACGCCAGGCATTAGCGGAAAACCGGGAAAGTGCCCTTCGAAGATCGTATTCGTGGTGGGAACTGTCGCTTCGGTGGCGATTTTTCGGTCGGCCAGCTTTAGGTCGACAATACGGTCGATCAGCTGAAAGTACTCAAGACGCATGTGACCGCGCTTTAAGCTCCCTTGGCAGCGACGAGCTCGTCGATGCGGGCGCTCAAGTTCTTAAGTACAAAATACTGGTCTGTAGTGGCTTTGCCGTCGTTGACCTCCTGGGTCCACTGCTCGAGCGGAAGTTTGATCCCAAAGGCCTTGTCGATGGCGAATGCGATATCAAGAAAATCGAGACTGTCGATCCCGAGATCATTAATCGCATGACTTTCCGGCTTTATAGAATCGCGCGGAATATCACAGGTTTCAGCGATAATATTGGCGATGGTGTCGAACGTCGAGGACATCGGTAACTCTCTGGTTGATTTGGAGTTCTGGCAAGTAGGCGGCCAACGCGCCCCGAGCTTGCGCAACAGCCCCCAATCCGTACTTTCGCCTGCGAGCGATTGGATGCCCGTATAGCGAAGCATGGGGACAAGTTCAATGGTGACGGCCACTTAGCGCGAAATCTGGCCATCGGCACGTTTTTGGGCCCAGGAACCTTTGTCCCCGGGATTACCAGCGGTCTTTAGTCACTTCGACCGGCGTACATCCACGGCGTCCTGAAAGCACGCAATCCTGGTTCTTACGCATCGCGGCCATTGTATCAGCGAGCCAAATTCCCGCACCGATCAGCCCGACCACGAAGACAAATACCGTCACGTTCACGATCATGCGATGACGATAGTCGTCTGAGCTCTCACCCTGTTCGTACTTCGCCAAGTCCGCGACCGGCGCGGCCGGAGGCGGTCGCGTGCCGGCCTTGTTGCGTCGGAAGTTGACGACGCGCGATCCGTCCTCGGCGGACGAGGAGGAGTTCTGATCAGGCATACCGCAGGTTTAGCATGCCGGGCGATTGCATTCGACTCCTGATGAAAGAGGAGCCTTTTCGGAAATGCATGGCATCCCAACCAAAATGCACTGTGGCGAACATCTTCTCCGTCGGGTAAGAGCAGTTTGTCAGGGGTTGGCCAATGATCCGTACGTCGTTTATTGCCGCCGTCGTCGTGTTCGGTTGTTGGATTGGCCCGGCGCAGGCCGAAGATGTCACAGTCGGGAGCTTGAAAATTTCGAGTCCCTGGGCACGCGCGACGCCAAAGGGCGCTTCTGTCGGGGGCGCCTACATGACGATCACGAACACAGGGAGTGTGGCTGACCGCCTTGTCGGGGGCTCCTCGGATGTCTCCAGCCGTTTCCAGATCCACGAGATGAGCATGGACAACGGCGTGATGAAAATGCGTCCACTCGACAAAGGGCTCGAGATCAAACCGGGACAGACGGTCGAACTGAAGCCTGGTGGAAGCCATGTGATGTTTGTCGGGCTGAATCGCTTGTTGGAGGAGGGCCAGCACGTCAAAGCGACGCTGGAGTTTGAGAAATCTGGTAAAGTCGCGGTCGATTTTACGGTTGAAGGCATTGGAGCCCGAGCCGGCGGCACGCCGTCAGGCAAGATGCAAATGCAGCACGGCCGCTGAAGACAGCCTGATGGGCTCATAATACCAGGCAAGCGGTGATCCGCCGCGTAAAGTCTCACAGACGTTTGCGTTAACCCTGCAAAATGCTGTCGAGCAGGAAACAATATCGAGACTCCTGCGTTGCTCCGGGCCCGGGGGAAACAAAGGAGGCTGATATGAGAATGGTCGTTCTAGGCGCGGCCGTCGGGGCTGTGCTGGTTGGTGCCGGTCCGGTTTCTGCGCAGGTTGTGGTGCATGACCGCGATAGAGTTGTGGTTCGGGAGCATGCCGATCACGGTCATCACTACGGATGGCGTCATAGCCATGCCGAATGCCGTACAGTGCGCGTCAGGACCCGTCTTCCAAACGGCAATGTCATCGTAAAGACGCGGCACACCTGCTAATCGGGCGAAAGCCAGCTGATGTTTCCCAGAGGGTGGTTCCGGCGCGTACTGCGCCGGGACCCGAATTGCGTGTATTTCTATTTTGGCTCGGCGAACGCCAGTTTTTCATGCTCCGGCGGCAGCATCCGGAAAATATTTAGGGTCATTGAAATTAGCGCGTAGTAGCCGAGTATCCCCACAAGTTCCACAGTCGCCGCGTCGCCCAGAATGGATTGTACGCGTTTGTAGGTTCGATCAGTCACCCGGCGGGTCTTGTAGAGCTCTTGAACGAAATCATAGATCGCGCGCTCGTCCTTCGGCGCCGCTTTCGGGCTTCGGCCGCGACGCAGATCTTCAATGGTATTCGGCTTGACGCCGCCTTTCTCGGCCATCGGGGCGTGGGCAAACCATTCATATTGCGCGCGCCATAACCTTGCGGTGCACAAGATGGCGAATTCTGACAGCCGGGGCGGAAGCGCTGTCTGATAACGGCAATGAGCGCCCAGCTTTTGTGCAAGCTCGCCGAACGCGGGGGCATGCATCCAGGCTGCAAACGGTCCGCGGGGCGTGATTGAAGCGCCACGTGGGCCGGCCCGAAGGCTATCCAGCAGCGTACGCTGGACGTCGCTCATGTGCGATTCATCAATCAGGGCGAGGCGTGGCGCCGGGCGTTTGGCGGGCATGATCGGATCCTTGGCGTTTGGCTGGGCGACGATGAAGGGGATCGCGCTCACTATAGCTGAAATCAGCCTGTGCCACCGCTCACGGATGCAATAGCGTGCAATTCAGAAAGAGCGCCTATTCGATATTAGCCGTGACTTTCATCAGGCCGCGATCGATCATGTGCAAGGCCTTCGCGGCGGCAAGTGAGAGGTCGAGGACGCGACCTCGCGTGAATGGTCCACGGTCATTGACCACAACTATGACGCTCCGCTGCGATCGCGGATCGGTGATCCGTAAGCGCGTGCCGAATGGGAGACTGCGGTGCGCAGCGGTATATTTTTTCGGGTCATAGCGTTCGCCGCAGGCCGTACGGCCAGAGTAGTTCGTACTGTAGAAGGCAGCGACGCCGGAAAACTGCCGCGGGCTTTCAGCGAAGGCACTTGTGCAGGCTGTGCACGTCGCCAACACGACCATTGCCATCATCCGTTTGCTGGATGTCATTCCGAGACTCCCCGCACACGCAGTCGTGACGGTACTTTCGCCGAACTGGCTAGCAGACCGAAAGTTCCACGAAAAGACCCGGAAATTACAAAGTTGATCGGGCGGACGTTTTTGCGCGGTGCGCGGCCACGCGCGACTTGCGGTCGTTCGCGGGCGACGTCTTTCGTTTCTCCAAATGGCTTAACGTCATTTCCGCTCTGGCGCGGCAATCGTCATGGAGCGCTTTGAGCTCATCGTCGGTGAGGTCCTCGATCGCGGCAAATTTGTTTTCCGCCCCCTTCATCGCGAGGACCAGTTCAGACAATTTCAGTTGGATCGCCATTGTGTCCCGATTCTGAGTGTTCTGAATCAGGAATACCATCAGAAAGGTGACGATCGTGGTGCCGGTATTGATAACCAGCTGCCATGTGTCGCTGTAGCTGAACAGCGGTCCTGTCGCGGCCCAGACGATGACCACGGCGACAGCCAGCAAGAATGCTACCGGATGTCCTGTCCACGTGGAGATCGCATGCGCGAACCGGGAAAACTCCGGCATCAGACGTGCCGAATGTTCCTTCAATCGATCATTGTGATTGTTCTTCCTTTTATTCATTCCGAACGCCCTGGATATCAGAGAAAATATGCCCGACCGCCAACGCGCCGGCGTGTTCCCATGTTCCATGCGCTGGGCATTGGACAGGGTGAACGGCTTCTACTTCAACTTTGGCAGCGATTGTTTCACGCGGCCGATCTCGGCCCAGGGGTCCTTTTGCTGGCGCGACAGGCGCTGCATAAGGTTTTTCACCGTGTATTGGTTGGCAGCCTTCAGGCTACCCAGTTCCGGCCAGTCGATCGGAACTGAGACAGGCGCACCGGGGCGTGCACGGGTAGAGTAGGGTGCCACCGCCGTCGCCTCACGGCTGTTGCGCAGATAATCGACGAATATTCGGTTGTTGCGCTTCGCCTTGGTGGCCGTCGAGACATAACGCTCGGGCTCATCCTCTTCCATGGCTTCGGCGATGGTTTTGGTGAAGGCCTTCGCCTCCTCCCAAGGTGTCGATTTGATCGGAAGAACGACGTGAAGGCCCTTGCCGCCTGATGTTTTGAGGAAGCTCTTGAGCTTCAGAGCGGATAACCGCTCGCGCACGTCGCGGGCAGCCGCCATAACATCCTTCCAGCCCGTGCCGGGCCCTGGATCGAGATCAAACACGAGACGATCGGCGCTTTCACGATCGTCAATCGTCGTTCCGCGGGTGTGGATTTCCAGCACGCCTCCCTGCACCAGGGCGATGAGGCCATCGAGATCGTCGATGGAGATGATCTTGTCGCCTTTTTCGGCGACGAGATGCAGGTGTTCGGTCGGAATGCCGGCGCGGGCATGTTTTTGAAAGAAGCACTGGCCGGACGCTCCTTCCGGACAACGTACCAATGCGATCGGGCGGCCCACGAGATGCGGCCGCATCCATTTCCACACCTGGACATAGAAGTCGGCCAGGTCGCGCTTGGTGACACCGGCGTCGTCCCAATAGATCCGATCGGGATGCGTAAGGTCCACGCCCGCAACGCGGGCGTCGTTCTTCTTGACCGGTGCGCTACGTTTTACGCTCTCCCTCCGGCTTGCGACGGCGACGGTCTTTTCGCGCACGACGTCTTTGGCGGACTTGTCCTCCCGCACGCCCTGGAACGACGCTTGCCTCACACGGTCGCCGTGGGTCCAGCCATGGAAATCAACCTCCACCACCATTTTTGGCTCAACCCAGATCGGTTTGCGCGCGCCTCGCTCCTCGGCGGGAATCGTTTCAAACGGTGCTTCCGCAGTCTCCAGGACCTTGAGCTTGCGGAAAAGCGAGCGCGCGATTTCGTGCGTGAACCCAGTTCCGGTGCGTCCTGCATAGTGCAACTTGTCGCGTTCATAGACGCCAAGCACAAGAGCGCCCACAGCACGCGCATCGGCGGTCGACGGTACGACTCCGGCGACCACGAGTTCTTGACGATCCGAACATTTGGTCTTGATCCAGTCATGACCGCGCCCCGAACGATATGGAGCGTCAGCGACTTTCGACACAATGCCTTCCAGCCCCATTTTGCAGGCGTGCTGAAGCAGTGTTGAGCCCGCCTCGGAGAACGATTCGCTCACACGGAGTGGGCCTCGTGCGGGCTGCCGCTTGAACAGCTTCGCAAGCGCTTCTTTGCGCTCAAGCAGCGGCAATTGTTTCAAGTCCGCTCCGTCGAGATGCATGAGGTCAAATGCGTAAAAGGCCATGCGATCGTGCCGTGATGCTTTCAGATCTTGTTGCAGCAATGAAAAGCTGGAAAGGCCGTCGCCGCCTTCGACCACCACCTCTCCGTCGATCAGCGCGCTTTTTGCAGGAAGCTTCGCAATTGCGGCCGCGACCGTGGGAAATTTGCTGGTCCAGTTAAGTCCTTTTCGCGTGAGCAATTTGACCTTGCCGCGATCGAATCTCGCCTGAATGCGGTAGCCATCGAACTTGATTTCATGCACCCATTTCCCGCTGTCGGGTGCTTTGTCAGATAGCGTTGCAAGGCTTGGCGCAACAAATGCGGGAAGGGCGGCGTGGCCGACACCTGCAAGGGGGGTGCCCTCAGTTGGAGTTAAACGTTCGGCCCGGCGCATGAGCTTGGTGGCGGCGGATTGCGCTCGCTTGGGTGCCTTTTTCGCAGGCTTCGATGGTCGAACCTTCGGCTGGCTCGCTTTCGATCGATTGCTTCGCCACTCTTTTTTTGGACCGTTCGCAATTTCGTCCATCGTACGCCCGGTCACAGCTGAGAGAGGTTTCTCCTCTAGGATGTCCGTATCGCGGGCCGAGCGTTCAGCCTCATCATGCTGTTTGATGAGAAGCCAGTTGTCGCGTTTTTCGCCCGCCCGGCGATGCATTCGTACCAGGTGCCAGCCACCGCTGAGCTTTTCGCCCTCAAGGGTGAATGCGAGATGGCCCTTTGCCAGGCCTTTGTGTGGATCGCTTTCCGGCTGCCAATGGCCACGGTCCCAGATCATGACCGTGCCGCCACCATATTCACCCTGTGGGATCGTGCCTTCGAATTTGTTGTAGGCTATCGGATGATCCTCAACTTGCACTGCCAGCCGCTTTTCGCCTGGCACCAGGCTCGGGCCGCGCGTCACCGCCCAGCTTTTCATCACGCCGTCGAGTTCGAGACGAAGATCGTAATGCAATCGTCGCGCCGCGTGCTTTTGGATGACGAAGGCATTGCCACGTTTTCGCGTCACCTCGCCCTTCGGCTCGGCAGTAACGCCAAAGCGTCGCTTGGCGCGATACGGCTTGAGACCTGACTTCTTTCGCCCGCGCATGGCGGTGACAGTCCCATCTTTTCGGTTAGTGCGCTAGCTGGCCCATTTCATTTCCATCGTGCCGTCAGATATGCCGCCAGTGGCGCCCGTTGTCGTCGAAGGGGGTTCTGCCAAAGGTACGCACTGGAACGTTTGCACAGGCCTGAGCGTTGCTTCGACAGGCGGCTCCCATGCCGCATTCGACGTGGAGGACCACCATGTTGGGTTGGGCCGTAACATTTCTGATTGTCGCGCTTGTCGCTGCATTGCTTGGCTTCGGCGGGATCGCAGGCGTCGCCGTTGAAGCTGCGAAGATTGTTTTTTTCGTTGCGATTGTTCTGTTCGCAATTTCGGTGATCGCCGGTCTGGTGCGTGGGCGGCCAACTGTACCGTAGCGTTCGTCAGCGTAAGTGTGTGACCGGCAGGCCCTGTACGACTTCGGTCGTGCGGGGTCTGCCGCTGTTTGGGCGTATGAGAGTTGCGCTATTGAAATGTAAACCAGCAGGCAATGTCATTCGCCGCCGCTTGCGAGCACAGCGCGAGTTGTTTCGTCGGGGCCGAAATCTTCAGCGCTGTTGACGTGGAGCAATTCGGCCAGGCGTGTGCGGGCTCGGTTGACGCGTGACTTGATGGTGCCGACCGCGCAGCCGCAGATCCCGGCCGCTTCCTCGTAAGAGAACCCGGAAGCGCCCACCAGGATCAGCGCCTCGCGTTGATCCGAAGGAAGCTGCGCCAGCGCTTCACGGAATTCCCGGAATTCAACATGACCGTACTGATCGGGCTGCGACTTCAGCGATTCCGCATGATGACCGTCGCTGTCCTCGACCTCACGCCGGCGCTTGCGATACTCCGAACGGAAGTGATTGCGCAGGATCGTGAACAGCCAGGCAGACATGTTGGTACCGGGCTGGAAGGAGTCGATATTGGCGAGCGCGCGCAGCAACGTTTCCTGCACCAAGTCATCCGCGCGATCCACGTTCCCACATAGAGAAATCGCGAACGCGCGGAGGCTAGGCACCGCACTGAGAACGGCTTTGCGAACCGACTCGTCCATCGGCATTATTGCGGGTCCTTTTTGCCGCTGCCTTCCAGGCGATCAATCAGGTCGCTAAACCGGTCAGGTACGCCCTGGTTTACGACGTCGTCGTACATGGCTCGCAGCTGCTGGCCGAGCCGGGCCTGCACGTCGCGGCCAAGCTTTCCCGGCTTCGCGTTTAGCTTCTTGCTACGAGTTGCCGCGGCTTCCATCGGATTTTGCTGTCCCACGGGCTTCCGTTCGTTCATT
Organism: Pseudolabrys sp.; assembly: GCA_035692045.1. Classification (GTDB taxonomy): domain Bacteria; phylum Pseudomonadota; class Alphaproteobacteria; order Rhizobiales; family Xanthobacteraceae; genus Pseudolabrys. The sequence goes on from DASSIJ010000188.1 coordinate 19,033, forward strand.
GTTTACCCCAACAAATCCGAGGCCCGGGGCGGGCGCCGGTTGCCCCCTTAGTCGTGAACAAAACCCATTACGTGGCAGATGGTTCCTTAGGAACGGAACTTTTTTGCGGCACTGGCGTTGGCGCGCTACATGCTGATCGGAATGTGGGGGCGACCCCACGATGCGCTTGATTCGGGAGGGATTTTTGTCGACATCACAAGCAGTTGCTCAACATTTGCCCTATCTTCGCCGTTACGCGCGGGCTCTTTCGGGGAGCCAGGCCTCCGGCGATGCCTATGTGGCCGCGACTCTCGAAGCCCTGATCCAGGACCCCAAGGTTCTGGATGCCGGCCTTTCTACTCGGATAGCGCTGTATCGGCTTTTCACGAAGATCTGGAATTCAGTCGCGCTGAACGGCAAGTCATCGGGCGGGAGCCCGAGTCAGCCGGTCGAGCGCCATCTCGCCCAGATTCCTCCGAAGCCACGCCAGGCGTTTCTGCTCGTCGCCCTCGAGGGGTTGTCCGAGGACGACGCCGCCAAGGTGCTCGATATCGACGCGCCGACCTTGCGCGATCTTGTCGAAGAGTCCGGGCGCGAACTCGCTGCTGAGATCGCGACTGACGTATTGATTATTGAAGACGAAACATTCATCGCACTGGATCTAGAGGGCTTGGTGGAAAGTCTCGGCCACCGCGTGCTCGGCGTTGCCCGCACACACGCCGAGGCTGTGGCTTTGGCAAAGGCCAAACGGCCCGGGATCATCCTGGCGGATATTCAACTCGCGGACGGCAGCTCGGGTCTTGATGCAGTGAACGAAATGTTGCGGACGTTTGAAGTGCCGGTCATTTTCATCACCGCCTATCCAGAGCGTTTCCTTACGGGCGAGCGTCCGGAACCGGCCTTCCTGATCGCCAAGCCGTTTCAACCGTCGACAGTGTCGGCGGTGCTAAGTCAGGCGTTGTTCTTCGAACGCAACGCCAGGCGACGGGAGCGTCGCGCCAGCTAGGTTGTTGAACTGGCCTGCACTCGGTTCAGCGATTCGTCTCAACGGGCACGGTAAGGCGTGTTCGCGCTGGGCTGTTTTCGTCAAACGGTTCAGCTCTGGGTGGCAGCCATTCAGCGAAATATTGCAACGGTTTGCGTGGCTGATGCGTTGAGTTCGGTTGTGGGATTTCGACTAACGCCGCCACCCGTAACGTTTGACAGCCAACGGGGCTAACGTGACCTCTTTCATTGACACTTGGTTCGATGAACGCCTTGATGGCAAGCCGCCGTGACCGTTGCGAGGGCAATGGCCGGGTCCGGTCGTGTCGCGTACGAGGAGGCAACGAAACGAGTACTATGGTGCGCAATATGTCAGGGGCGCAAGAATCAGAACTGGCCAAGCTCGAACAAGAATACCGTCGGCTACAGGACCAGGTCAGTGCGCAGACCTGGGAGTTAAACCTGTTGCGGGCGCGCTTCGCTCGATACGAAACGGCACTCCGCGGCTCGCAGGTGACGGTATACACGCAAGACGGTGATCTTCGTTACACCTCGATCAGCAATCCGATGCTGGGCCGGTCCATTGAAGAGATTCTCGGTCATACGGATTTAGAGATTCTGCCTTCGGACAGCAGTGCCGCTATAATCGCCGCAAAACGCGAAGTGCTTAGGAGCGGCGAAGCCAAGCGGACAGAGGTGCCGCTCGAAGATGCGCCGGGGGTTCGCTGGCATGATTTGCACATCGAGCCGCTTCGAAACGAGGCCGGTGATGTTGTCGGGCTGACCTGCGCATCTGTCGATGTGACTGAACGCAAGGAGGGCGAAGCTCACCTGCGGCTGTTGCTGCGTGAGTTGACCCATCGCTCGAAAAACTTGCTGGCGGTCATCCAGGCGATGGCGCGGCAGACCGCACGTCATACGGGTTCAATCGACAGCTTTTTATCTCAGTTTGGCGCACGGTTGCAGGCGCTCGCCGCATCGCATGATCTTCTGGTACGCGAGAGCTGGTACGGTGCCTCGCTCGGCGAACTTATCCGGTCGCAACTTGGCGGCTATCTTGACGCCCCGGTAACTCAGGTATCGATCGAAGGGCCGGCTATTGCCCTCAAACCCGAAGCGGCACAGAATCTGGGCCTCGCCCTCCACGAGCTTGCAGTCAACGCCGCGAGATTCGGGGCTCTATCCGTACCAAATGGCCGCGTATCCATCACCTGGAGCCAACGCGATCACGGGGATGACAACTCGGTTGAACTGGATTGGCACGAGCAGCTCGGACCGAAGGTCAAAGTCAGACGCAGAAAAGGGTTTGGCAGCATGGTTATCGAGCGTAACCTCGCGCGTGCGCTCGATGCTGAAGTGGACTTGAAATTCGATCCAAGTGGACTGCGCTGCCATATCGTCATTCCCCCCAGTCAAATTCTGGCCCTGCGGTAAGACTGCCCGGAACATATTTGATCGCCCGCAGTTTCCGTGTCGGCAGGAAACGGAAATCGGCGATGCGCGGGTTCATATCGTATATTCTGGCTGGCACCGTAGTTGTTATCGCAATGGACGCGATGGCGCCCCCGGTTGGTCTCGGTCTGGCTACAGGCACATCGCTGGCGGTCGAAGAGGCAGGTCAGGTTGTCGACCGCACTAACAAGGGCGATCGCTTGCAGGTGCCGCTAGCGAATGGACGGCGAATGCTCCCGCCGCGCGCGCCGGCAATGTTGGTCGGGTGCGAACCGGTTTTCAGTTCGCTGTCGACTGGTTCACGCGCAAATTTTGCTGGCCGCTGTGTCTCTTGATGCATCAACCGCGGGCGGGCAAATCCTGGGTGGCAGCGCGGTGGAACTTGTTGTTTCCATCAACGTTGATGGGCCACGATCAATCCCAACGGAGTTTGATATGCATAGGCCATTGAGCGTTATCGCCACCCTGGCGTTTGTCGCGGCGGTGGCATCGCCTGTACCGACGCTTGCCCAAGGTGAGCGGATAAAGGCTGGGACCCTGACATGCGATATTTCCGGCGGTATTGGCTTGATTATTACATCGCATAAGGACGTGACCTGCATGTTCACGCCGTCTCAGCCTGGACCGCGTGAAGTGTACGTCGGCGGAATCAACAAATTCGGTCTCGATGTCGGTGCCACCGCCGGAGGCGAGATGGTTTGGGCCGTATATGCGCCGACAACGCGGCGCTTTGGCGCGCTAGCCGGCAACTATAGTGGCGCCACCGCCGAGGCGACGGTCGGCGCGGGTCTCGGCGCCAACGTGTTGGTGGGCGGTTCGGATCGCACCATCGCGCTACAGCCGCTCTCTGTGCAGGGGCAGGCGGGACTCAACGTTGCGGCCGGGGTGGCCGAGCTCATTCTGCGCCCGGCGCGATAGCCTGCTCTATACCTGAAGAATGCGGCCGCCCTTGAGGCGGCCGTATCATTTCTGCCGTCGCCTTGTTCAGCCGAACGTAAAGGCGTCGTGATAAGCGCCCTGCACCTGGCCACCTGGCACGGGACCACCGCCGGGCACGTGTACACTGTTGCCGATCACTGCGCACGTTGCGCCATGCAGTCCGTGACGCGGGACAGCCATTGGCGTGAGCTGCTCCCACGTATCTGTCTTCGGGTCGTAAGCCTCGTTGGTCCCGAATACCTTTCCGGTGGCTTCGCCGCCGAACACCACGATCTTGCCGTTGATGAAGACGCATGACGGGCCACTGCGCGGCGTAGGCAGTGGCGCTCGGAACGTCCAGGCGTCGGTCTTCGGGTCATAAACCGCATTGAGCCCGGTATTGAAATCGTAAGAGTCCATGCGCCCGGCGATGGCATGGATTTTTCCATCAACGACGGCGACCCCCATGTGATCTCGCTGGCCGACGAAGGGCTGCGTTCCGGTCGACCCGCGCATGCCACCGAGAATCGTATATTTGTCGGTCGAGGGATCGTAGACCTCGTGCCATTCCACCGAGCGCACATCGCGTCCGCCAAGCAAATGGATCTTGTCGTCCAGGACGATCGCCGACATGGCGCCGCGAGGACGGCTGAGGCCCGCAATCGGTGCCCATTGGTCCGTTGCGGTATCGTAGACAAAGCACTTTGAATGCGGGCAACGGTTCTGTTCGATGAAACCGCCAAATGTGTAGATCTTCGAGCCGATCGCGACACCCGCCACGTGGTTGCATGGCAGCGGAAAGGGGGCTTTCAGCGACCAGCCGCCCGTCTTGGGATCGAAAACCTGATGGAAATTCTGGTCGACACGATGCTTTGCGTAACCAGCGACTGAGTGAATCTTGCCCTGGCATTCGATCACTGCATGTTCGCCGGTGGGGATTGGCATTCGCGGCTGCTCGACCCATTTGCCGGGATTGGCGGCCTTGGGAGCAACGCTTGTCATATAGCGCTGTTTTTCGACCGTCTTGGGAATGTCGGTGATGGATTTGTCGTTCAAGCCGAGAAAAAGTGGAAGCTCTGGTTCTGATGCCATAGTTGACCTCAACTGACGTAACCAGGGACGGCGTCCCTCAACAATTTGCGTGTGAGTTCTACGCCCTCGCGCGCGACGTCGTAGGGCGAACGAGCCCACTGTTCCGGATTGGGCGCTTCGTAGCTCAGGTAGCCGGTATATCCCTTTTCAGCCAGAAGCCCGAGCATCTCTCGCCATTTCACCACGCCCTGACCCGGTGGAAGCCGGTCGGTTGGCCGCCGCACGCCCGTCACCGGATTTGGAGACAGGTCGCTGTACTGAAAGCAATAGATCTTTTCGGACGGCACTTTCTCAAATCCGCGGCCACCTGCGCCACTACGCGTGAAGTGATAGGCGTCGATCAAGTAGCCGCAATTCGGCTTGTTGGCGCCTTCGATCAATTCGGTCAGGACGTCCAAGCTGTTGAGGACGTCATGTTGTGAATTGAATTCGATCGCCAGCTTCAAATTGTATTCAGTCGCAATATCCCCAGCATCCTTAAGATATTTGATTGCGTCCTTGATCGGCCCGTTCACCTGGCCCGGCGCGCTCATCAACGTGTCGCAACCAAGCGCCACCGCATTCTCGCAGGACTCGCGGAACACCTGGAATAGCCGCTTGCTCTCATCGCCGGTGGCAAATAGCCAGCCGTATTCAACTCCGAGTACCCCGCAAGGTATCCCGCTTTTTTTGATAAGTCCGAGCACCTGAGGAGCGCTCATGCCAGCGTCGAAGCACCGTTTGAAATCGGTCCGGCGCAGCTCAACGGCGTCGTAGCCCGCCTGCTTGGCGGCGTCGAGTGCGGATGCGAGCGGGGTCGTGTCGATTGTCCACATATGCAGGGCGAGGCGCCCGAACTTTTGAGACATTCCTTCAGCACTCCATTTTCGCTAACTGCGTTCGTATTGCAGGATGTAAAGGCCGGCATTGGTATCAGTGAGGTACATCACGCCGTTTGGATCGACGAATACGTCGCAGGACTGGATGACCTTGGCCGGGTTCGGCCGCTGATCGACGATACGTTCGGGCGGGGGCGGAACGAAATAGCCGACTTCCCTTGGCTGGAACGGATTGCGAATATCGTAGATCCGCAGTCCGGCATTGTGATAGGTCGCGAAAATGAGGTCGTCAGTTTGCATCGAGCCGGGGCGGTTTTCATGCAAGTTGTGCGGTCCGAATTTAGCGCCCTTTGCGCAGAAATTTTCCTCCGCCGGGGTTGGCAACGTGGCAATCGAAACCGGATTTGATGGCTCCTGTACATCGATCAACCAGGTGTAGGCCAAGCCGTTTGCACAATTCGCCGAAGTCGCTTCGTCGGCGAGCACGAGAAGCTTGCGCTTCGGCAGCGGCAACGGCGTGTGTGCTCCGCCGCCAAATGGCGGCGCGTAGTTGCGGTGGCTGATCAATTTAGGATTTGTCGGGTCACTCAGATCATGAATGGTGAAGCCACCGTCGCGCCAGGCTGCATAGCCGAGGTTGCCGGCGCTGATAAGATGATGCAGTGCGGTTCGCTTGCCGAACGAGGCCGGCGGAGATTCACCGCCACCCCGGTTCATGCCGGGTAACCACCACCGTCCGGCCAATTTCGGCTGCCTGGGATCCGAGACATCGATCACAGCCAAAGCGTGGTCGATAAATCCCTCGAAATGCACCGACACGTAGGCGTAGCGGCCGCCGACCCACCAGATACGATGCGCTCCGAAGCCCGGCATTGCCAGGAACGCGATTTCACGTGGGCTTGCCGGATTGGCCACGTCGAAAATGCGCAGGCCTGCCGCGAACGGCTGCTCCGTCTGTACGGAGTCGATCAGTGATTTGGCGTAGTAATCTTGTTGAGTTGCATATTGCTGCATGGCCCAAATGTTGGGGCCGTTGACGGCGAGCAGAATGTCACCGTGAATCTGCAGATGGTGTGACCGGGTGTTCTTCGGGGCCGCGACGAAAGCCACTGTCTTTGGTTGGCGCGGGTCGCGCACATCGATGACCGAATAGCCATCGCTGAACATGTGTCCGACGAAGGCATGTCCCTTGTGCAGGATGACCTGCACGCCATCGGGTTTGCCGCCCTGGTCGCTGCGGGCCAGGAAGCGGACGTTGGATGCGGTGGCGCCTGCGGGCAAACTCATCACAAGACTTGTAAGTTTCGGGGCCCGGCCGACTCGCGCGAACCGGGCCCCGTCAGATGATACTGCCGATTCAGGCCGGCTTCTTTGTCGCCGATGCTGGCTTGCGCATCGTCATGAAGCCGCCGGCAAGGATCAGGACAATCCCGATCCAGGTCAAGAACGGGTAGTAGCCCGTCTTGCCCGCGGCCGTTGCTGTGTTCACCAGCTGCTGGCAGATGTCGTTGGTGTAGAGCAGGCACACCAGCGTGCTCGAGATTTGCTTGGCGGCCAGATAGAAGTAGAGCCACCAGCTCACCGATAACAATATGCACACTGCGCCACCCAAGGTGAGCCAGAAGGCGTTGTCAGCCTCAATGAGGGGCCGCGTCGGCGGCGCGATTTCATCAAGGCCTTTCTGCTTCGCCTCCGGGCCAAGCTGGGTGACCGATGCCGCGGCGATCAGCAGCAGGATCGCCAGGCAAACGAACACGGTCATGAGCCCATAGGTCTGCTGGATCAGCAGGATCGACGGCATGATGAATGCCGTCGCCAGACGGCCTACGCCGGCGGCCCAACCGAAGCCGGAGGCGCGCGCGTTCGTCGGAAACACTTCCGACGTGAAGATCTGCATGGCGTTGCCGGCCACCTGGATGAAAAACACCATGACAAACCCGGCCACCATCAACTCCAACGGCGCGCCGGCACTGGCGAACACGATTGCCATGATGGCGGCGCCGATAAACGCGCAGACCGATGTGATCTTGCGGCCCCATTTGTCGAGCGCGTACATCATGAACAGGCTCGCGAACGGCACCGCGAAGTTCATCGCCAAGGTGTATTGCAGCGACTTCGTGATCGTGAAGCCCTTCTCGTTCATCATGTTCGGCAACCACGCTCCGAGACCGATGGCGACACCGAAGAACGCGGTAAAGCAGATCATGCCGGCGATGACGCGCGTGGGGAACATCCGGAAGACGACAGCGAAGGGATCGCTCTTGCTGTTGCTGGCGGTATCGGTCGAGAGCGAGCTCAGGGCCGGCACGCTCTGAATTTCGAGTCGCTTGAGCACGTCGAGGGCCTCTTGGCCGCGGCCATGCGTCGCGAGATAGCGGGGCGATTCCGGCAGCGTGAAACGGAAAACCCACACAATCAGCGCCCCGGCGCCGATGATGATCCACGCGCACCGCCAGACGGTGTCGGGCGAGGTGGGGAAAATTGTAGTGCCAAGCAAAAGCACCAGCGCGGTGCCGATCGGCCAGACGCAGGCGCCGCCGATGAAATGCACGATGGCAAGAATTCGTCCGCGAATTCGCTTAGGCGAATATTCGCCGGCATAGGCGAACGCCAACGGCTGCTCCGCCCCAAGGCCGAGGCCGGCGATAAAGCGGCAGATGACAAGCATCGTGACGGTCGGCGCGAATGCACCGAGGATCGTGAACACACCGAACACCAGCAGGTTGAACTGATAGATGAAGCGGCGACCGAACCGGTCGCTGAACTGGCCCTGTCCCGCAGTGCCGATGAACATGCCGAAGATGGTCGCGCTTCCAACCAGGGCGACCTCTGCGCCGCTCGCGAACTTCGACGACAGGACGTACGGCACGAGCGAGCCGAAGATCGTAAAGTCGATAACGTCGAAGAAGTATCCCGCGGCGATCAACGCGACCACTCTGCGGTGCAGTGGCGATATCTTTGCTTCGTCGAGCGCGTTGCCGACGTATGCCTCTATGGTCTGAGCCACAGCCTGTCCCTCCCTATCGAATTTTTTGTTGGTTACCCAGCAGCCACCGATAGGATGATCCACAAATCGGGTATTGGCCAGAGTAATTGCGGGCGCAGTGGCAACTGCCAACTGAAATGGCTTTTTGCAATTTCGAGGAGTGAAAAAGGGTGCGTTGGCTGGGAACTAGGATTCGAACCTAGATTCTCGGAGTCAGAGTCCGGCAGCCTGCTTTGATCTGAAAGGGCTATTTCTCCAAAGACGACCCAAACCACCCCGCCACCATCAATAGGTTGCGAGCGATTTCCCAAATGGCCGCGGCCTACGTAATTATGCACCGCGCAAATTCGGTTTACGAACCCATTCCCCCGACAATTCCAGTTCACGTCACCGCCAACCGGGCGCGGTGCACGGTGACGGCGAAGCGCACTCCCTGTCAGTCTCGGACGTACAGGCTGACAGGGCGGTGTTGCCCAACACTGAATTCCTGCTTTCAGCGCTTCGCGTGGCGTCACTGCGGGCAAGGTTAGCTGCGACCGAAATCGACAGCATTGGAGTAGCCCTGAGGCGCGGCCTTGTTTCTTACGACGATGCGGTGGCGTGGCTTCACGATGTCGATTTGCTCCACCATGTCTGAGGTCATCCCGCTCACACCACCCGACAACAACGCTCTCGATCGGCTGGCCATTCGACAGGATCGCCCGTTTGTCCTGTTTGGCGACCTCAGCGCAACATCTAACAAGCAATGGCTGGTGCGGGAGCTGCTAGGTGATGGGGACGCTAGCGCGGTCTACGGAAAGCGAGGGGATGGAAAATCTGGCCTGGTCGAGGACATGGCGCTCCATATTGCCGCTGGCCGTGATTGGCACGGCAAGGAGGTGAATCAAGGCGCTGTTCTTTACATTGAACTTGAACGCAAGAAATGGTTGAACGCCGCGCCATAGCCTTCCGGGAAACCTACGATCTTAGCAATTTGCCCTTCGCGATCATGGGCGGGGTGCATGATTTTCGGGATCCCCGCACGGCTGCGCAGATAGCCGAGATCGCAAAACAGGTGGAGGAAGCAACGGAAACCCCGCTGCGTCTGATTTGCATTGATACGCTGTCACGTGCCCTGTGTGGCGGTGACGAGAACGCTTCCAAGGACATGGGGGCGATAGTCAATGTTACAGCTTTCTTCAGCGGGGTACGGGGGCTCACGTCTGCTGGCTGCATCACATGCCGGCTGAGGCAGAGCGAATGCGCGGGCACGGCTCTTTGCTCGGTGCAATGGATACAACGATCCTAGTCGCCAAAACCGGCAATTTGCGAACGGCCACGGTCGTTAAAGCGAATGATTCAGAGGAATTCGAAAACAAGGCAAACGCCGCTTTTCAGTACATAGGATAGGAGCGGTGTGTTGCATTTTCGCCACTTGAAAAAAGAAAAGTGGCTAATCCCGCTATTGCGGTGTGATTTGGGGAAACGCTGGGACTAAAGTTTGATTGAGGGACGGCTCGCTAGTGCGGGCCACTCCGGAGATATGGGTTGGTTGGGAGAACATCGATGAAAAGACAGACAATCATGGCGCTTGCCGCGATGGCTATGATGGCGAGCCAGGCATCGGCTGCTGACTTGCCAAGAAAGGCGCCGATGGCGCCTCTGCCGCCACCACCGCCTCCCTATGTTTGGACGGGTTGCTACATCGGCGGCAACGTCGGCGGGGCTTCTGCACATATCGACGTGACCAACGTGTTCACCGGCGGGAGCGGCTCAAGCAGCTCCGAAGCCAGCGTCGCTGGCGGCGGTCAGATCGGCTGCGATTATCAGTTCTACAATTCGTGGGTGGTCGGCATTCGCAACATGTTCGACGGGACGGACATTCACCGCAGCAGGAATTTTGCGGACCCGGTGAATGGGGGCTTTGGCAGTGTCGAAACAAGGGTGAAGTGGTTCGATGCGTTGACGGGACGCCTCGGCTATCTCGTTGCACCGAATTGGTTGATCTACGGGCAAGGCGGCGCCGCGTGGACAAGCGCGGAAGCGACAGCCTTCAACAGCCTCGGCGGGCAAATTGGATCAATCTCCGGCAACAGCCGCACGGGCTGGACGGCTGGCGGCGGCGTCGAATGGATGTTCATACCGCACTGGTCGCTGTTTGTTGAATATAACTACATGGGCTTCGGCACACGGAGTTCGAGCTTCCTGGGCTGCGGCCTCGCAACGTGCGGCATCTTTAGTGCCAAAGCGAATGTTCAGGATGTACTGGTGGGCGTGAACTATAAATTCTAGCGCGAACTCTTCAGGGGGGCTTTTATGAAAAGGTTCTTGGTCGTAATTTGCTCAATGGTCCTCGCCTTCGGGCTTGTTGGCTGCGTAGGTAAGGGCAAGGCGCCCGTTGGTAAGGGCAAAGCTCCGGTTGTTCAAACGAGGGGCTGATGCTCGCTTCTAATGCGAGTTGAAGAGGGACCGCCTTGATGGCGGTCTTTCTTTTTTTGACACCCGAGAAAGGGTACGGGGATTGGATACGGTACGGGGTCTATAAATAGACCCCCCGTATCGTACCGTATCTCCGTATCCAGCTGAACCGTATCCGTATCGTAACGACCGTATCTCAACGGAGAGTCTTTTCATTGGAAGTCCACTTAAAGAAAGAGCCACCGCCGGTTCAACGTAGGGAACGCATGCGCGCTATTGCGTCCCAGAAGCGCATGGGCCGAATTCGAGTCGCGGTGCGTCGTGCATTCATCCTGAGCAGCGGTGAGCCGATTTGCGTGGGCGATGTGCTGAAGCGTGCCTATCCACGTTTAAAACGATTCCAGCACTGGCACAGATGGTCCGTGCGACGTGCGCTGCTTAGCGATGGCGAAGTGGTCGGCAGACGAGGCTTTGGCCGAGGCAGGGCGAATCTGTGGGCTCCGAAGGCTAAGTGAAACAAGATCCGTTGACGTGTTACAGGGCGTAACAGGTCATGGTTCCTAGATGTGTTTCACGGCGACGGACCATGAAGCCAGCAATCGCTTAAATCCGCGTATCCACCGCAAAGCAGGGGCGTTCCGGGCTCGGCCTGGAGGCTCAATAGGAAGCCCCGCAGCGCTTTGCCGAGGCTGAGGGCTATCGACTCCTGGCGACGTTCAAGGACGTTGAGAGCGGCAGGGTTGATCACCGGCCCGAACTGGATGCAGCGCTTGAAAGGGCACGCAAAGAACAGGCGCCAATCATCGTGGCCAAGCTCGATCGCCTTAGTCGCGATGTCCACTACATCTCCGGCCTGATGAAGCACCGCGTGCCGTTTATCGTCACCGAGCTGAGTGCTGATACTGATCCATTCCTGCTGCACCTGTATGCTGCCTTGGCCGAAAAGGAACGGAAGCTAATCAGCGAACGTACGAAGGCAGCCTTGAAGGCAGCCAAGCGTAGGGGCGTGGCTATAGGCGGGCTGCGGTCGAAGGGCCTGGGAGGTTACAGGCTGAGGTGAATAAACGCGCAGAACGACTCCGTAGAGTCTTTGAGGGCATGTCTGAGTTGTCTGCTCGCCAAGCTGCCAAGAAACTGAACGACGATGGTGTTAAGACGCCAGAGGGCGGCAAGTGGCACGCAACTCGGGTTATCAGGATACGCGAACGCCTCCGATAGAGGCGAAACAGGGGCGCAGGCCCCTAGCTCGAACAATGAGGACAGACAGATGACCAAAGACATTAAAAACATCGGCGAAAAAGAACTTATGAAGCTCTATGCCGAATACCAGGAAGGGCTTGGCCGTCCAGTGCCGGCTGTCATTCATCGGCAGGGCCGTAGCATTCCGGGTTGTGTCTCGGCTGAGGCTTCGGCGGCGTGGAAATTGAAATAGGGGCTGCTCGGGTGCATCACCATGAGCAAGCAAATTAGGGTCTTATCAGCAGCCGCTTGGGTACATATTTTGAGATGGCCGGTCGCCGACGATCCCTGAGGCAAAGAGGCCTGCGTCCGTCCCCAACGTATAGCAGGCTTACCGCCGACGACCGGTACACACCGCCTCGTGCGCTTAAAACATGTCCAATTAGCGACACGCCCCCGCATGCAAACTGCGGGGATACGGGGCTGTCTACGACCACTGATGGGTAGCGATTGAAATAGCGAAAATCAAAATGGCCACCGCCATCCCAAGCATGACCACAAAGTCGGTTCGACGCCCCGTAAGCCTCTCATTACCACGCCTGGAGAGGCCTTAGAACCTGCTCAAAGGGGCGTATCGCGACCACCGATCCCGCCGGCAGAGCTGGCGCACCATTGGAGACTGAATGAGCAATATCGACGACGATCCGCGCTACAGTCCATTTCCCACATCAGGCAGGATCAAGCAGTCGAGCCGCTCATCAGGGCTGAAGTCAGCCGCTACTGCAATAGATTCCCTAACATCGGCTGCAAGACGTTTCTGTTTGAGGCCGTGGCGATGGCCGGTCGGGCCGATCAGCTCTTCGACGAGACCAAGGGGAAATTCGGACTCTATCTGCGCAAGCACCTCAAGGGGCTGCATCGCTTCGCGCTGGCCATCTACAGAGCGGCAAGGGGCTGCCCAGGTTCCGACGAAAGAATACGAGCGCCGCGAGGCCGAAAAGGTGGGCGAGCCAACTAGGCCTGCCGACTTCGCGGGCGGAGGCAACGGAACGCGGCTCACGCTCGATTTCCAATGGTGGGGCGACGAACTCCGGCCCACACATCACCGCGTAGTCATCGGCATCCAGCTCATCACCAATTCCGAGGATCATGTCCGTGGGCTTACTGAGATGGTCTCGCAGGCCATGCCGATCGTGCTGGAGGGGGCCGGGCCTGGTCCGAAGCTGGGCGGCAAGATGAAGGCAGTTCTTGCACACATGGAGCGCGAGCAGCGGGAGGCCGATCAGGAAGCCGAGAACCGCAAGAGCGGCGACTACGATCCCGTTTTCCTCGAAATCTCGCCCGTCGCGGCTGATATTCAGTTCTACAAAGGCGTTAAGGCACCGAAGTTTCGTCCGCAGCATCAGCACACGGCGCCTCTCGGGGACGCATACAGCCATGACAGCGATTGGGTGCCGGAGCTCTACAAAACGATCGCCTCAGGTGCCCGCAGGTATGACGACGAGCTGGGAGCTATTGCTGGCGGCTGCCGAAAGGGAGCGGCGGTTTCTGAGTCAACTAGAGACCGCAATTCTCGATTGGATGATCAATCCGAAAGACCGCAGCCTGACTCTGGTATGCCGGAAGTACCAGTCGTGGGGCATTTAGTCTACGCCCGGCGAAGAAGGGAACACCGCTTCGTAGCGAGCGTTCCTGTTGATCCTGGCATGCTGAACGATTGACCTTCTCGGTATCTCTAAACGACGTCGCAAACTTTCAGTGACCATGGTCGTAGTCTCCATGTGTCCAACAAGCGTGTTCTAGCCGACAAGGCATACAGCCACTATTGCATTCGACAAACGAAAGGGGCCTGTAGTTCTGGTCTGATGATGCCGACGACGATCAAGCAGGCTGTCCATCGATCGCCGTACTGTGGACGAGTTGTTTTGATTTTGAGTGCTGAGCGAATGTCGGCATTTCGGAATGACGTGAAGCGACGTTGGTGCGGGGCCGCCGAGTGTGGGGTGGGGTTGCGGCGACCCCGCGAGCGACGACGCTCGTTGGGGACGGTCCTATCGCCCGGGCAAATTCCACTTTCGAAGGGTGTCCTGCAGAATTAACTAGGTCGATAGCGTGACTAAGTAATATTAATCCCGCAAACTTTGCGGTCTGCGTCTTTTTAAATAGCGCCGTACAAAGCTCTGGAGGTAGATAAACACCTGCGGCGCGCTGGGCGCCTGCTTAAAAAATGGCTGACCGATGTCGACCGGTGACGACCCGCCGGAAGTGCATCCGACCCCTCCTATTCGGCAACCGACACGTCGAATTTGGCCTTGGGCGATCATCGCCTTCGGAGTTGCGCTCACTGCTGCTTGGATCTGCGTCTTGCTCTTTGGCGTCGTCAGAATAGTAGAGATGGCAATCTAACGACCGCAAAAGACGGCGTTAGAACTTGGAGTCTAGCGGGGTTGCTCGCCAGACCAGCCAGGCGACCATCAGCATTGATGGCATTAATGCCGTGAGGATTCCATGGTAGAAGTCAAGCAGGCATTTCACTGGCACTGATATTCAGCCGGATCACTGGTTAGGCGGCAGAACGCGATCGTGCCGGTAATTCTATTGAGTCGAGTGACGTAGCCGGGAACGTTCCCAGCCCCCAACTCATAGTGAAATAGGAAAAAGCCCTACGAGCGCGAGAATTAGAGCGGCCAAGACTATCGCAATTGGCGTGTTCAGGTTCATAGGTCCGCCTTTTTGAAGGTCTTCCTGCATGCGCGATTTCCACTCGAAGAATCCGGTAACCGAATATCAGCGCCATAGCGCTCGATTAGACCCTGTTTTCTATACTGACCAGCGCGTCCGCATTTCTTGCAGGACAAGCGCACCCGATCGCCGGGATATTCGTAAAGCTGTAGTGAGCCACCGGCCATCTTCAAAAGCTCATCATATTCGCTGCATCGCAATATCTCGCAATTGTGAAAACTTGAAAATTGTACTTTTACTTTGCTCTAATCCTTTCTGATGCAAGTTCGAGTCTGTCCATTGTGGCGATGGAGCGACCGTCGATGACGATGCAATTTGTTGATGGATTTTTGGCGGCGATTCTGCCGTCCATGTTCACGGTTGCCTGGCTGGTCTGGCGAGCAGCCTAGTTAATCCGCTGTGATCTTCCGTCGTGCTCCAAATCCCGCGTTGGGGAGTGAATTCAGACCCGCTAAAATCTGACGGCCTTTGGCGTCCAACGAGCCGATGAAGTCTTTTTTCTCTTCTTCAGTAAGCGGGCGGAAGCCCGTCTCGTCACTGGCGGGCAAGTCGGGCAAGAGCGGTGCATTTAGATCATCATTTGTTTTTTCTACGATCTCGTCAGGGTCGGGCTGTTTCAATGTCAACATACAAGGCTCTCCGCCTGATCAAGGACGTTTTGCCAACCGAGGCCCGAAAGCCATTTCGGTGATGAAGCAATTTACCCCGACCAAAGGGCGATAACTGTTCGAAACAGACCGCTTTTCGTTTGCCGAAGGGGGCAGCGTTGCGCTGGCATAACGTCACGCTGGCGAGTTTAATTCAGGCCTCTATGGCCTTTGCTACCCTAGAGAAACAACTTTGGTCCTTCCCTTTCAGTTCATTCATGGCTTTTAATAAGGCTTCCTCGCCACCGGCTTGGTAAGCGCGCAAAAGCATACTCATCTCGGCCCAGTCATCGTCTGTCATACGACAGAGATCGCATAAATTTACTAATTGCTGGTAACGCGCGCCCGACCACGCGATGAACCGGGGGTCACGTCAGCTCACGAAAACGTGGCCCCGGTTAAATCAGACGCGCTCTAGAGCCGTTGCCATTCTCGAAAGCAGATCGGGCCGCTGCGCATATGCACTCCTGTTCGCGTTAAAAATCATCAAGGAAATTGTGAATGTCTAAGGGTCGGCAAGCTTTTTGCCGCACTGACGTATTGCGCGCAATCAAGGCCGTTAAAGACGCAGGGCTTCCAATATCGGCGGTATGAATTAGTCCACAGGGCGAGATCGAGGTTGAGACTGCCAAGACACAGGCGCAAGATTCGTCAACTGATTTGGAACGCTGGTTAAATGGCAGGGGGTCCAGTCATGCGCGTCCATCTTAAGGGCATCAATAGCCACACGGCCAAGCTCGCTGACAGTACGACGAAAACATATTGGTACGCGTGGAAGGGTGGCCCGCGCTTGCAGGGCGAGCCGGGGACGCCAGAATTTATAGCCAGCTATAACGAGGCGGCATCGCAAAAGTTATGGCTCCAATCCAGAACGCCACGCTGCCCACCGGGAGCGACGGCGGCTGGCGTAGCGCCCCGGTTGCGCGAGGCAGTTAATTCGGCCATCGTGTGTTTGTGTAAAGCATGAGCTGCATTTGGAGATGCTCGATCCTGGCGTTCGCCTTATCGAATTCCTTCCACAGTTTCGAATACAACTCACCCATTGCTCGGTGCTCAGAGTAGGCCCACCACCGGCCAGGACGTGAGCTATCTCTGCTGTGCGTGGTACCGGATGTTTTCAGACATGGTTTTCCGTTTGTTGTGCAAGCGGCTCAGTGCGCTCGCGTAAAAATCTGGCGAGGTCGGCAATAAAACGACCCGCTTGCGCGGGGAGGGCCGCAGCGTGCGAAAGCCGGCGGCCTTCCAGACATCGAGAAACTGTCGGGTGCTTTTGAAGCCGCAAGTCTCGGCGGCATCACTGACTAATTCGGTTTTTAATTCATCGAGCGTCAATTTGGTGGTCATTCTAAAAAAGTTGAATGCAATATCCTGCAATACCGTATTTAGCGTATTACTCATACTTAGGGCGGCGCGTTGCCCAACCCAAGGCGACCATTGAAAAGACTAAGAAAATTGCAACCCCGCGGCGTGAGTATCGCGACCGGAACGGCGCGGGCTGCTACATCGACCAGCACTCTGCTTCTGCTCAATTGGGTGGAGGTTATCCAGGTGCCTGCGGGATCTCAGATCAGCGCAACGATAAGCTGCGGCGGCACTCTTAACGTGACTGAGTTGAGCTGA
>DASSIJ010000189.1:0-2173 GCA_035692045.1 Pseudolabrys sp.
CGCGGCTACTTCAAAGGCGAGGAGATTCTCGCATGCGAAGAGGCCGGCATCACGGTCACGCTGCCAAAACCTCAGACGTCGGGCGCGAAGTCGGAAGGGCGCTTCGGCAAGCAGGACTTCCGCTACGTGGCTGAGGAGGACGTTTACATTTGTCCTGCCGGTGAGAGGCTCGCCTACCACTATACGAACGAGGAAAATGGATTGGTCCTGCGCCGCTACTGGACCAACGCGTGCCATACCTGCGCGCTGAAGGCTCAGTGCACGAAGGGACCGCAGCGCCGCATCACGCGGTGGGAGCACGAACACGTTGTCGAAGCCGTGCAGACGCGGCTCGACAAAAATCCGAATGCGATGCGTACACGCCGCGAGACGGTCGAGCATCCATTCGGCACGCTGAAGATGCGGATGGGGGCGACGCACTTTCTGATGAAGACGCTGCCGAAGGTGGCGACCGAGATGGCGCTGCACGTGCTCGCCTACAACCTCACGCGCGTAATGAACATCGTCGGCATCAAGCCGCTCCTGCTGGCGCTCCGGGCGTGAGAAGCGTGTGCTGTAGTGCGCGCCGTGTGACCGTTCAGGTCGCTCAGCGTGGCCCGAGGTTGCGCCAGGGTTGACTACAGACTCGCAACAGCAAAAACATGCTCAAACGGTCGTGTCGACGTGGACCGCCACCGGTTGCGTGCAGTTTTTCGGGAGGAAAAACGTTTTCGCACGGCCTGGACCCGGAGCAGACCTAGGCCGGATTGAAATCCCGCACTGCGACGAGCCCCTGACTTGATCCTTCCCGATCCCTTATACGTCCTCCGTGGCGGCGGTCCTGTGGCCTGCGTGATGCCGGTCGTGACGGAGTTCGTGACGCTGCTGCTGGCGGACTTCGTGACGGGATATCTGGCTTGAGCGGGATCGCGCCGGCCGTTTTGATGAGCCTGGAATGTACTCCGTCGGGTCGGGAATGGTCCTAGCCTGGATAATTCATCAGACCTGAGAATTTTGCGGCGACTGTAGCGCCAAGACCGCGATTCACGTAGCAAATCGTTGTCGAGACAAATTGCACCGTGAATGAGCCGAGCGCCACAGCCGCCATGAATGACGATACGCTGCTTCCCTTTGACCTTCCATCTGTCTGCCGCAAGAAACTCACAGTTGATTTTAACGGCGGCAACCAATCCTCCAATGGTGGCGTTCTGCTGTTGCGAGAGGCGGAGCGCTCGCTCGGTGTATGCTGGCTGCTTGCGAACACCATGACTGATCGACGCGATCAGAGTCGCATCCGACACGCGATGTTCGAGATGTTGATGGCGCGGGTATCTGCGATCGCGTGCGGCTACGAGGATGCTAACGACCTCGATCGGCTGCGCCATGATCCTTTGATGAAGCTTGCGGTCGGGCGCTGTCCAGAGAGCGGCGAAGCGCTGGCCTCGCAATCGACCATCTCCCGCCTCGAGAATGCACCGCGCAAGACCGAGGCGGCGCGGCTGTGTGCAGCTCTCATTGACCAGTTTGGCACCACCGTGAAGCCTGGCAGGCTTGAGATCCTCGACATCGACGACACCTTCTGTGCCGCCCATGGCGGCCAGCAGCTTGCGTTCTGGAACGCGCATCACGATGAACGCGGCTTTTCGTCGATGCACATCTATCACGTTGTGAGCGGCACGCCGGTCGTGACCATCCTTCGTCCGGCGCGCACCCCGAAGGGCACGGAGGTGAGGACCGTCATCAAGCACGTGACCAAACGCCTGCGGCAACATTGGCCGAATACCCGCATCGTGTGGCGGGGCGACGGCCACTACGGTCGCGTCGAGGCGATGGAATGGGCGGAAAACGACGGCGCCGACTATATTTTCGGCCTCGCCGGCAATCCGGCGCTCGATGCGCTGATGGCCGAGACCGCCAACAATCTGCGCTTCCATCATGCCAACAGCAACCAACCCAAGCTGCGCACCTATGCGAGCTTCTTCTATCAGGCCGGCAGCTGGGATCGTCCGCGTAAGGTGGTGGCGCGGCTGGAGTGCTCGTTGCAGCCGGACGGCCGAGAGGGCACCGCAACCGGCATGCGCCAGGAGGTTGACATCCGTTATGTCGTCACCTCGCTCGAAGGCACCGCGCAGCATCTCTACGAGGACGTCTATTGCCAGCGCGGGCAGATGGAGAACCTGATCAAGCTGCACAA
>DASSIJ010000190.1:0-14880 GCA_035692045.1 Pseudolabrys sp.
CTGAGCCAGAGGCGGCAGCACCGCCTCGGCTCCGTCCGATGGGCGCGCATTTCCCGCGGGAAGCCAACGTCATGCCGGCGCAAGGCAACACCACGGTCGTGGAAAAGCCCCCGCTGACGGCAGCCGCAAACAGCGATAGAAGCATCGAGAGCCCGTGGCTGCGCGCAGCAATGCTCACGCCGAGCATCAGCGCCTACATGACCGCAACACAGCTGGGCGCGGTCGATTTGCGGCCGCTGCAGGGGCTTCTGTACAAGCCATCGCTGGCGGTGGTGATGACGTTCTCCCCCGATCCGCAGCTCGGCATGGTCGCCAGCCGCTTCAGCGGCCCGGCGGTGGTTTTCCTGGCCACCACCTCGTTCAAACTGCAGTCGACTGCGTCGCTGCGCTGACCCTAGTTCGCCATTCCTAACGCGTGCAGGTAAGTGTCGAGCACTTCCTGCTGCTCGCGCCGCTCATCCATATCCAGCTTACGCAGACGCACGATGGTGCGCAGCGCCTTTGTGTCAAAGCCGGTGCCCTTGGCCTCGGCGTAGACGTCGCGGATGTCGTCGGATGTCGCCTTTTTCTCTTCTTCGAGCCGCTCGATACGCTCGACGAAGGCTTTCAATTGATCCTTGGCGAAGCGGGTGGCTGCTTGTTCTTTTTCGGCCGCGGCGGTGGCAGGCATCGACGTCTCCTTGACTACGCACGGCGGGGAATGACCGCCATTTGGCAAGAAGCTTTCTGAGTTGGACGCCCTCAGGTCAAGGCAAGGACGGCGTCATCCACGCTGTTCACAAGCGGACGGTGACAACTAGTGCCGAGGTCTGGACTTTTCGAATGCCTCTTTCCGGTCCGGTGAGGCCTCTTTCTGATATTTATCGCGCCATTCATCGAAAGGCATGCCGTAGACGATTTCCCGGCTCTCGTCCTTGCTCATCGCGAGCCCCTTGGCATCGGCGGCTTCCTTCATCCAGTTCGACAGACAGTTGCGGCAGAAGCCGGCAAGGTTCATCAGATCGATATTCTGCACGTCGGTGCGCGAGCGCAGGTGCTCGACCAGGCGCCGGTAGACCGCAGCTTCCAATTCGATACGGGTCTTGTCGTCCATAGTGGTGTCCTCCACTGTAGGAAACATAGACATGACCCGCATCCCTTTGAAGACCCCAAAAACACCCTATAGCGGGCCCTGAGGAGAACTCACCGTGAAGTTCGCCCATTTCTCTCATGTCTGGGCCAAGCCGGGCATGAGTCCGCATCAGCGCTATGAGGAACTATGGCGCGAGCTTCAGATGTGCGATGAACTCGGGTTCGACTACGGTTTCTGCGTCGAACATCACTTTCGCCCTGACGAAAGCTGGATTTCATCTCCCAGTCTCTATGTCATCGGGGCCGCCGCGCGGACCCGTCGCATGCGCATCGGCCCGATGGGCTATGTCGTGCCGCTGTACCATCCGTTGCGCTTGGCGGAGGAAATCGCCCTCGTCGATCAGATGGTGGGTGGGCGCATGGAGCTCGGGCTCGTCCCGGGCATCAACCCCGATTATTTCAAGCCTTTCGGCCTCGACTACAATCTGCGCAAGTCACCGACTCTCGAATTCGTTGAATATTTGCATGCTGCCTACGGCGAAAAGCAGCCTTTCTCCTTTCACGGCGATGTCCATCACACCGAGAGCGCGCGGTTGGCGGTGCCACCGCTGCAAAAGCCGCATCCCCCGCTATGGATGATGAGCCGCGACCCGCAGACACTCGAATTCTGCGCACGCCAGGGAATCAATCCGGGATATTTTCTGGTCTATCCACGCGCTGATGCTGCGCCGCGCTATCGCAAGTTTCTCGCCGACTGGGCGACGACCGGCCGACAGCAATCGCCGAAAATTGCCTATTGCACCATTGTGTACGTCGACGAGTCGGACGAAAAAGCGCTCGACATCGCGCTCGCGCGTGCTGCCCGCGCCTACGAGGGCTTCCTGCCGCCACCCAAGCCCGGCGAAACGTTCGAAGAGCGCGTGCGTGAGCACGCCAAGAAATATATCGGCCGCGGTGAACCGGGAGCGTCCGAGATCATGGCCAATCTGTTTGACGCTGACTATCTGATGAAGCACGAACTCGTGTTCATCGGATCGGCGGACACGGTTGCCAAAAAAATTCACGCGACTGCGCAGGCCGGCCTGTTCAACGTCTTCATGGGTGAGTTCAATTTCTCGGACCTGCCCGAGGCCGACCTTATGCGTTCAATCCGCCTGTTCGGCGAGAAAGTGATTCCTGCCTTGCGCTCGTTCGAGCCGTTTTGACGCAAGATTATCGCATCAACTATTGCGGCAGTTACTGAGCCAAGTTACTGCGCTTTGGCCAATTCCGGATGCGCTTTGAGCCGCGCGGTATTGAGCCGATGCACGGCAAAGCACACAACTGCTCCGGCCACGAACGGGAGCGCCGACCACATATAGAGTTGCTGCACCGGCATACCGACGAACAGCGCTCCGACCAGCGGACCGACGATTGATCCGATGCGTCCGATACCCAATTGCCATCCCGAACCATTGGCGCGCAACGACGTCGGGTAAATCAGTGCCCCGACGACATTGATGCCGGACTGGATGCCCAGCACCAGGAAACCGGCAAAGAACGTCGCGGTCAGCAACGCGGCCTGGGAGGTCAAGCCCGCAAAACCGATCGAACCGACGACTGGTACGGCAATCGCGAACATGATGGCGATGGCGAGGAATCTGTGCTTCTGCAGCCACCAGCAGAGCAGCAATGCCCCGACCGTGCCGCCGACCTGCAACATCGCGCCGGCAAGCGCTACCGTCGTCGGTGGCAACTTGGCCGCGGTCATCAATGTCGGCGTCCAGCTGAGCAGGAAGAAGTAGCCCATCAGGTTGAGTGCAAACAACAACCAGAGCAGCGGCGTGATCAGTGTAAGTCCCTGGCTGAAAAGATACTTC
Organism: Pseudolabrys sp.; assembly: GCA_035692045.1. Taxonomy (GTDB): domain Bacteria; phylum Pseudomonadota; class Alphaproteobacteria; order Rhizobiales; family Xanthobacteraceae; genus Pseudolabrys. The sequence goes on from DASSIJ010000190.1 coordinate 2,931, forward strand.
GGATTGAAACCCGGGAACTGCTGTTCGTCCTCGATGACGAACTTGGCGTTTGGCGGCACCGGGTATCCGGGACTGATGGCATTGATCAAACGCTCCATCTTGCCGCGCTGGCTTTCGTGGAGTGCCATGTACTTGACGGATTCCGGCATCCCGATTTGCGCAATGAGGGCAATCACGATTGGCACGATCCCACCGATCAAGAAGATAATTTGCCATCCGTGTTGCGGCACGAGCGCCGCGGCGACGAAGCCGGGGATCGCGCCGCCGATCGGTACGCAGCCAACCGCGATAATCGCAAGGGTCGCACGCAATTTGCGCGGGGCGGATTCGGCGTTCAGGGCCACGACGTTGGGGATAACGCCGCCGATGCCAAGGCCTGCAAGCAGGCGCAGCCAGAACATCTGATCGAGATTTGTCGAATAGGCCGCCGCCAGGGTGAAAATGCCGAAGAGCAGGTTCGACCAGACCAGCGCTGCCTTGCGGCCGTAGCGGTCACCGACCCAACCAAACAATGCCGACCCAAACAGAATGCCAATGAGGCTCGCGCTGAACACCGGGCCGAGCGCGCCGGGTTTTAACCCCCATTCCCTGACCAGACTTGGGGCTGCGAACGCGATCGCGGCGATGTCGTAGCCATCGACAAGAACAATAAAAAACGACCAGATAATCAGCTTGATCTGAAATGAGCCCAGACCACGTTCGTCGAGCAATCGCGAAACCGGAACGACCTTCTCCGCCATGACGTCCTCCCCTGGGGCCGGCTTTTTGCGGCCGTTGGAGAGAATGCTATGCGAGCCTTGGAGGTCTGAAAAGCGGCTTCGCTGACTCAAGACGGCGCAGGCGAGACCGGCAGTACCAGTTCGGATGGATGCGCAGCATCGTGATGGATCGTGTCGCTGCCGATCTTGTCGGGACGATAGTAATGCGACCACAGGATCTCGGTTGCCGGCGAATCACCGTTGATGATCTCGACCCGAAGACGATGACCTTGCTTGATAAGGTAAGCCATCGGTTCAAGGCTGATCTCAAATTTGTAGACTTCGTTCGGCTTCAGCGCCTGCGGATCAGCGTGGCTGTGGTACGGCACCATGTCTGTGCTGCGCGCCGGGTCGATGGCGCGGTGCGATGCGCGCAGCCAGCCGCGCGTAATGAGTTCCGCAAACGGGTTTAACCCCTTGCCACGATCATCCGAAGATTGAGGAAATTGGTCGCTGAGCTTGATGAAGAAATCGGTATCGTGCGCCGTCGTCGATGCATAGAGAACAAGCTTGATCGGCCCGCAAATTTCCATGTCGCCGTCGAGCGGTGCACTCGTGAATGTCAGGACGCGTCGCGCTGGATCGAAGCCACCGGGCGGTCCTGCGGGACCAAAACCGACAACACCGGAGACCCAGCCGGGATTGGGATATTTGTAGGTCGTCGAAGCGGCGCCGCTCGCAGGCTGCGGTGACAGGCTCCCATCATTCAACGAGCTGACACTGCCGGACGGCGAAGCGTTAAGATACCAATGCGTGTAGCGAATGCCCGGTGGCGGCCAACTGTCTGCTTTGCGCACAATGTTCGAGCCGCGCACCGCATACTCGACGTTCGGGCGCGCCAGATAGTCGGTCTGCTTTCCTTTGAGATAGTGATCGTAGAACGGCAGCAGCACGTTTCGGTGAAATTCGACACTGGAAAATTCTGCCGCCGCCGCCCAGGCATTCGGCACGCCCGACATGCGTAACTTTTTCGGCCCCGCTGCGCGTGCGTAGCCATCGATATTGCCGCGCGTATGCAGCTGCATCTTCGCCCACACACCGCTCGAATAGAGCGGGACCTTGATGCGATCGAGCACTTCCCAGGCATTACGCTCTCGCCAGAAATCGTCACACGTCGGGTGCGCAGCGACCAGTGCGCTCAGATCGGTTTCCTGATCGCGCGCCGGACCGCTGGCCGGAAAGCGGTTGATGAAACGGTTCTGATACCACCAGTAACCGGGAAAGAAATCGCAAGGGATGCCGCCGTGATAGACTCCGGCGCGATAAAGATCGGCCAGGCCGTCATGCGCAGCGATGCAGGCGAGTGACGGCGGCGCCAGCGCCGCCATAAACCATTGCAGCATGCAAAAATAGGACTGGCCAATGCCGCCAACCTTGCCGTTGCACCAGGATTGCCGGCCGACCCATTCAATGGCGTCGTAAAGATCCTGCTGCTCGGAGCGGCCGAGAAATTCGAACCGGCCGCCGGAACGGCCGCTGCCCCGCACGTCCATGTGGACATAAACGTAGCCTTGTTCGACGTACCACTCGATTGGGCCGGTCTCGCGCCAAAGAAATTGCGCGCTTGCAGGAAGGCTGTTGTTGTCGAAACGGTAGGGTGCCGCCCCGAACAAAGCCGGATAAGGACCGGCGCCATCGGGACGATATATGCGCACGCCGATCGATATTCCGTCACGGGCATTGATTTGAACGACCTCATCGATCATCGGCGATCGACCTCCCTGCTCCGACGCGAAACCCGCCGCGTCCCGGTCTGGAATGCGGCGGGCTTAGATTTGCAGTGCGCTCAGGCGAGCGTCTTCTTCACCCGCTCCGCGGTCATGGGCAGGTGGCGGAGCCGCTTGCCCGTGAGCTGGAACACCGCATTGGCGATTGCTGGGGCAACCGCCACCACGCCGATCTCGCCCATGCCGCTGGGCGGGTTATCGGAGGTGACGATTTTGGTGTGAATTTCCGGAACCTCGCTCATGCGCATGACCGGATAGCTGTCGAAGTTTGTGGCCTGGACGGCGCCATCCTTGACCGCAAACTCCTCGATGAGCGCGGCGCTCAAGCCATAGATGACCGCGCTTTCCAGCTGGGCGTGCACATGGTCCGGCTGAATGACCAGGCCGGGATCGACCGCAATCCAGTAGTTATGGACCTTGATCTTGCCGCTCTTCTGGTCGAGCGAGATTTCGGCCACGCCCGCCGAAAGGGTGTCATGATAATCGGAGAACGCAATGCCCATGCCATGGCCGGGGCGCTTGCGCTTGAAATCCGACATCTCGACCACCGCCTTGATCACGGCATTGGCGCGCGGCTTGTCCTTCGTCAGTTCGAGACGCATTGCGAGCGGATCCTTGCCGGCCGTCTGCGCCACTTCGTCAAGGAAAGCTTCGGCGGCAAACTTGTTGTAGCCGGACCCGATGCCGCGCCAGGCGTGCACGCGCATGCCGCGATCCTCACGCACATATTCAGCGAGTGCGTTCGGGATGGCGTAGAACGCCTGATCGAGGCCACGCGCGCCGATGTAGTCCTTGCCGCCAGTCGCCTTGAAGCGCGGCGGAGCCGCGACTGCGTCGACGTTCTCGGAAACAAGTCGATGATGCCAGCCGACCAGATTGCCCTTCGCATCGAGGCCCGCCTTGATCAGGTGGTGCGTCATCGGCCGGGGACGGGCGGCAGCGATATCTTCCTCGCGCGTGAGGATCAGTTTCACCGGCTTCTTGGTGATGTTGGACAGAATGGCCGCCTGGATCGCGGCATCTGGCCAGATACGCCGGCCGTAGCCCCCACCAAGAAACTGCTGATGAACCCTGACCTGATCCGGTGTCGTCTTCAGGATGCCGGAGATGATCAGGCTGGCCAGCGCGCCGAACTGAGTACCGGTCCAGATATCGGCCGATTTGCCGTCCTCCGCGACCTGCGCAACAGCATTCATAGGCTCCATCTGCGCGTGGTAGGTGTATTCGGTCCAATAAGCCGCTTCGACCGTCTTGACCGCCCCGCTGAGACCCGCCTTCACGTCGCCGACCTGATACTCGACCTTGGTCTCGGCGTTGGGATCCTTGGCTTTCGCCGCGTAGTCAGCTTTGGCTTTGTTCGAGTCGAAGCCGGCGGCAGTAGCGCCGCTTGTGTCCCACGTGACTTTGAGCGCTTGCAAACCCGAACGCGTGGCCTCAACGGTGTCACCAAGGACTGCCACACCGAAAGGCAACGGGATGACCTTCGTCACCCCCTTCACTTTCATGACATCGGGAACATTGACGTCTTTCGGCTTCGCGCCTTCCATCGGCGACTGAAGTACCGAGGCGTAGACCATGCCCGGCACCTGCACATCGATGCCGTATTTTGCCGAGCCGTTCACCTTCAACGGCACGTCACTGCGGCCGATATCTTTTCGTCCGATCAGCTTGAACTGCGACGGCTTCTTGAGATCGCTTTCGTTGATCTTCGGCGGTTCGGACGGCACAGACGCAAAGGCGACGACCTCGCCGTAACTGATCTTGCGGCCGGATTTTTTGTGGATGATTGTGCTCTTGTCAGTGGTGAGCTCGCTCACCGGCACTTTCCATTTTTCGGCCACCGCATCAAGCAACACCTTGCGTGCCTGCGCGCCGGCCATGCGAAGCGGCGTGAAATAGCCGGGTACTGCAACGCTCGCCGCAGTGATCTGCGCACCTTCGAACAAACGATGATAGTTGCCGTAGACTTTTGGATTGGCCGGTGCGAACTCGGTTTTGACCTTGGACCAGTCAGCATCGAGCTCTTCGGCCAGAATCAGCGGCAATGATGTGTAGACGCCCTGCCCCATTTCCGCGCTTGGACAGATAACGGTGATTGTGTTGTCGGCCGCGATGCTGACAAACGCATTGAACTTCGTCGGTTGCGTCGCGCCGAGCGCTTCTCCGCCACGGCCGATACCGCCGAGCGTAAAGGCGAAGGTGAGACTGGCCGCACCGGCAACGAATCCGCGCCGGCTGATGCTGGTGTCGACCGATCCGTTCCTGATCTGAATGGTCATGGCTCAAGCCTCCCGAGCGGCGCGTTGAATGGCACGCACGATGCGTGGATAGGTGCCGCAACGGCAGATGTTGCCGTCCATGTGCGTGACGATCTGTTCTCGCGTCGGTTTCTTGTTTGTGGCGAGCAGCGCCGCCGCCTGCATGATCTGACCGGACTGGCAGTAGCCGCATTGTGGCACCTGCTCGGCAACCCATGCTTTCTGGAGCGGATGCTGGCCGTTCGGCGAAAGGCCCTCGATCGTCGTGACCTTTCTGCCGGCCACTTTGGATACGCTAATCTGGCAGGAGCGAACCGCTTTGCCGTCGATGTGGACAGTGCAGGCGCCGCACAGACCGGAGCCGCAGCCAAATTTGGTGCCGGTCAGTTTCAAATGCTCGCGCACCACCCAAAGCAAAGGCGTCTCGGGCTCTGCCTCGACGCTCGCCGTTTTTCCGTTGATTGTGAATGCTGTTGCAGCCATGCGTTTCTCTCCCTCGAGAGTGATCTTGTTCTCTTTGATTGCGCTTGATCCGCGCATTGGTGGCCGTCGTCCGCACACCTGCGGCAACGACAGCAGTGAAACAATTATAAGCAGATTTTCCTGAGGGTGGGCAGCTATGATCGGAACATGAATCACCCCCTGCGCTCATTTCTCGCAGACCTGTACCGCACTGCGGTAGAGGCAGCACATCCGGCGTCTTGCCTTCCACCACTGCTGCCGTCGCCGCCATCCGGCCGGCTTATCTTGCTCGCCGCTGGCAAGGCGGCCGGGTCGATGACCGAGGTGGCGGAAGATTACTATCTGAACCACCTGCGGATTGCGGCCGAACGCTTGAGCGGCGTTGCGGTCGCGCGTCATGGCTATGGGCGGCACCTGCGACGGGTGCGCATGATCGAGGCGGGACACCCGATTCCGGATGCGGCCGGACTGGAGGGCGCCGATCGCGCGCTGAAGCTCGCAGATGACGCACATGCGAATGATCTCGTGCTCGTACTGATGTCGGGTGGCGCTTCGGCGAACTGGATCGCGCCGGCCGAGAACATTTCGTTCGAGGACAAGCGGGCTGTGACACGCGCGTTGTTGCGCTCGGGAGCCGTGATCGGCGAAATCAACACCGTGCGCAAACATCTCTCGCGCATCAAAGGTGGACGGCTGGCGCTGCACGCACACCCGGCGAAACTCGTGACGATCGCAATTTCCGACGTGCCGGGCGACGATCCTTCAGCAATTGGTTCGGGCCCGACCGTCCCTGATCCGACGACGCTGGGTGACGCGCGCGCAATCATTGCGAAATACAATCTCGATATTCCCGACAGCATTGCGCGCGCGCTCAATGAGTCAAAAAACGAAACACCAAAGCCGGGTGACTCCGTTTTCGCCGGCAGCCAGGTCATGCTGGCCGCGCGGCCCGCGGATGCAATGCGGGCGGCTGAAGCGGCGGTTCGCGCAGCGGGCTACGACTGTGTTTCGCTTGGCGACCGTGTCGAAGGTGAAGCACGCGAGGTTGCTGCCGTCCACGCTGAGCTCGCGCGCAAGCTGCGCGCGCAGGACAGGCGCGCGGTGATCATTTCCGGCGGCGAATTGACGGTCACGATCCGCGGGAAGGGCCGTGGCGGACCCAATCAGGAATATGCCCTTGCGCTCGCGATTGCGCTTGGGGGGATGCCGGCAGTTGTCGCTCTGGCGGGCGACACCGACGGCACCGACGGCGGCAGCGGGGCGGCCAGCGACCCCGCCGGTGCGCTGGTTGATGGCGAATCGGTGGCACGCGCCAAGGCTCGCGGCCTCGATCCCGCCGCCTTTCTCTCCGACAACAATTCGGGGGAGTTCTTTGAAGCCCTGGGGGACCTCCTGGTGCCAGGGCCGACATTCACCAACGTCAACGACTTTCGCGCCATCATCGTTGACAGGCCGTGACGGATCACGCCAAAACCGCGCATCGTTCGGAATCGGCGACAATCGTGACCACACCGCCACTTATCGCCGTCAGGCGCCATCTTTACCGTATTCTCGCCCGCGCCGCGGTGCCCGCCGCGCTGTTGCTGACGGCGTCGGCGTATCCGGCCAAAGCCGACTTCCGGCTGTGCAACAACACCGGCAGCCGGGTCGGCGTGTCGATTGGCTATAAGGACAATGACGGCTGGACCACCGAAGGCTGGTGGAACGTATCATCGCGCTCTTGCGAAACATTGCTGCGGGGCGCACTTGTTGCACGTTACTATTACATCTACGCGGTCGATTATGACCGCGGCGGCGAATGGTCCGGCAAGGCCTACATGTGTTCACGTGAGAAGGAGTTCACCATTCGCGGGACCGACAACTGCCTGGCGCGTGGCTATGACCGTACCGGTTTCTTCGAGGTCGACACCGGCGAGCAACGATCATGGACGGTTCAATTGACGGACGCGGCCGAGCAGGCACCTGACCGGCCGTTGGCGCCGCGCGCGCCGCTTGGGACCTCGCGCCCACCGACCACGCTGTCACCGCCTCCGTCCGGAAGCACCAAACCATGAGACGTCTGCGCCGCGCCAAAATCGTCGCAACACTCGGGCCTGCATCATCAAGCTCCGACATGATCGCCCGCCTCTTTACGGCCGGCGCTGACGTTTTCCGCATCAACATGAGCCACACCAGCCAGGAGCGCATGCGCGAGCTGGTTGGCATGATCCGCGCGGTGGAGCGCGACACTGGCCGGCCGATCGGCGTGCTGATCGATTTACAGGGGCCAAAACTGCGCCTCGGTACATTCACTGGCGGCTCCGTGACTGTGAAGTCCGGCGACCGCTTCGTGCTCGACGGCGACGCAGCGCCGGGCGACACGGCGCGCGCTTACCTGCCGCATCCCGAGATTTTCGTCACGATCAAACCGGGCCATGCGTTGTTGATTGATGACGGCAAGGTCAAGCTCACCGTGACCGAGGCCGATCCCAAACGCATTGCTACGAAGGTCGTGGTGGGCGGCAAGCTTTCCGACCGCAAGGGGGTGAGCCTCCCGGATACGACGATTCCATTTTCGGCGCTGACTGACAAAGATCGCTCCGATCTCGAGGCTGCGCTCGAAACAGGCATTGATTGGGTTGCGCTGTCCTTTATTCAGCGCCCTGAAGATATTGCCGAGGCAAAAAAGATCACGCGCGGCCGGGCTGCGGTGATGGCCAAGATCGAGAAGCCGCAGGCCGTAAACCGCCTGGCCGAAATTATCGATCTGGCCGACGCACTGATGGTGGCGCGCGGCGATCTTGGTGTGGAAATGCCGCTTGAGAAAGTGCCCGGCGTGCAGAAACAGATGACGCGCGCCAGCCGCGTCGCCGGCAAGCCGGTGGTGGTCGCGACGCAAATGCTGGAATCGATGATCAACACGCCGGTGCCAACGCGCGCCGAGGTTTCCGATGTGGCCACGGCGATCTTCGAAGGTGCCGACGCGGTCATGCTGTCGGCAGAATCGGCGGCTGGACAGTTTCCGGTTCAAGCGGTCGCAACAATGAACCGCATCGCGGAGGAGGTCGAAGGCGACCCGCTTTATCGAAATATCATCGCCGCCCAACGCGCTGAACCGGAAGCGACCGGCGCCGACGCAATCGCAGACGCTGCGCGCCAAATTGCCGATACGCTCGACCTGGCAGCTGTCATTTGCTGGACCTCATCCGGTTCAACAGGCTTGCGCGTTGCGCGCGAACGACCGCGGTCTCCAATTGTTGCGTTGTCACCCAACATACCAACCGGACGGCGGCTCGCGGTGGTATGGGGAGTGCACTGTGTCGTCACCGAGGATGCGCATGACCAGGATGACATGGTCGATCGCGCCTGCCGCATTGCCTTCAAGGAAGGTTTCGCAAAGACCGGACAACGCGTCATTATCGTGGCCGGCGTTCCGCTCGGCACTCCGGGCGCAACGAATATGCTCCGCATCGCCTATGTCGGTGCCGACACCACCGGCGATTGATGAACGCACGGTACGAACGCCGCTAGATGTCGCGCCCTTCGACCTTTTCCTGAAGAGTCTTCACCAAGTCGGGAATGCGCTCCATGCGCGGATAGAGCGCGAGCGCGCGGCGATAAACTTCGAGCGCCTGCTTGTCGTCGCCGATATCCTGGAGGATCAACCCGAAGCCGGCCAATGCACCGAAATGACGCGGCTCACGCTTGAGCACCTGCCGGATATCGGCAAGCGCGTGGCCATAGTCCTTCTTCATGTAAAAAATGGTGGCGCGGCGATTCCAGGCCTCCACATAGTCCGGCTTCACCTTGACGATCGCGTCGAGCAGCTTGACTGCCAGATCGAGATCTTTTGCCTCGATCGCGGTCTTGACCCGCGTCATCAGCAGATTGGCAGTGTCGCTCTGTGAGGCCGTCCACAGGGTCCAGATGCGCTCTTCGATCGCCTTTGCGGTGACATCGTCGGGCGCAACCTTCAGCGCGCCAAACAGAAAATCGAGGTTGCGCGTACGATCAGGGCGCGTCACCGGCGGCGGCTTGACCGATCGCTCGTTTCGCTTGGGCGATTGCGCCGCGGCTGGCGCAAGCGCCCCGGCAATCAGGGTGGCCGTGAGAAAAGCTGCAAGGAATCGAGCGCGCATGGGCGGAGTTTAACCTCTCCGCGTTTCGTGGCCAATATGCGGCAATAAAACAGGCGCCCGGGGCGCCGGGATCAGCCCTGGCGGGCTTTAAAGCGACGATTGGTCTTGTTGATGATGTAGACGCGGCCCTTCCGGCGCACCAAACGATTGTTGCGGTGCCGGCCGCGCAGGGATTTCAGGGAGTTACGAACTTTCATGACAAACTCTGGCTGCTGTTTGCCGGGTACATACGCAGCCCACCCAGTCATGTCAACGCAAGCTGCCCATCAATTGGTTACCCGCAATGGGCTGTTCTACAGTCCCGGACCAGGGAGTTCGACCCGTGCAACGCAGCCTTGACCGCTTTTTGACCACGCATACCGGAAGCCTGCCAAGGCCGGATGACCTCATCCGCATGATGTACGCCAAAGAGGAAGGCGTGCCGATTGACCCTGCCGCCCTGAACGCACGTGTGAGAACGGCGGTCGCCGAGGTTGTGAAGAAGCAGACCGATGCAGGCGTCGATCTCGTCAATGACGGCGAAATGTCGAAGCCGAGCTACGCAACCTACGTCAAGGACCGGCTGGCGGGCTTTGGCGGCACCGGCAACACGTTCGTCTACCAGGACCTTTCCGAATTCCCGCGCCTGGAGAAACGCGTGTTCGGCGACCCCGGACGCTCGCGCCGCAAGACCCCGGCCTGCAACGCCCCGATCAGCGTGCGCGATAAACAGGCACCGCAGGTCGACGCCGACAATCTCAGGGCCGCAGTGAATGAGGTCAAGGTTGCCGGTGGTTTCATGAGCGCGGCATCGCCCGGGGTGGTGTCGCTGTTCTTCCGCAACGATCACTACAAGGATTTCGAGAGCTATATTTACGCCATTGCGGACGCCATGCGTCACGAATACGAAACGGTCGCCAAGGCCGGCTTCGTCCTGCAGATCGATTGCCCTGACCTCGCCATGGGCCGGCACATTCAATACGCCGATCTAAGCCTGTCCGATTTTCGCAAGCGCGCACGGCTGCATATTGAAGCGCTCAATCATGCGGTCGCCAAAATCCCGGCCGAACAGCTGCGTATGCATCTCTGCTGGGGCAACTATGAAGGCCCCCACCACCGCGATGTGCCCCTCGCCGACATCATCGACATCGTGTTCACGGCAAAGCCAGATGCGATCTCGCTGGAGGCCGCAAATCCGCGGCATGCCCACGAATGGGTGATTTTCGAGAAGGTAAAACTGCCGGATGGCAAGGTGCTTATTCCCGGTGTCATCGAATCGAAATCGAATTTTATCGAGCATCCCGAGCTGATTGCTCACCGCATCGGTCGCTACGCGAAACTGTTAGGCCGCGAAAACGTCATCGCGGGCAGCGATTGCGGCTATGGCACCTGGGTTGGACAGGCGGCGGTCGATCCCGACGTGGTGTTCGCCAAATTCAAGGCGATGGCGGAAGGCGCAGCACTCGCGTCCCGGCAGTTCTGGAAATAGGAAAATTGCAATGGCATTCGAAATGCCGCGGGCAAAACCAGAAGAGGTCGGACTCTCATCGGCGCGCCTGAAACGCCTGACCGGGATATTGCAAGCCGATATCGACACTGGCGTCGTTCCCGGTGCCGTCGTGCTGGTCGCGCGGCACGGAAAAATCGCCTGCCTGGAAGCTCTAGGCTATCGCGATCGCGAAGCCGGCGCGCAAATGGCGACGGACACGATCTTTCGGATCGCTTCGATGACAAAGCCACTCACCTCAGTCGCCGCGATGATGCTGGCTGAGGAAGGCAAACTGCTGATCGCCGATCCGGTCGCTCGCTACATTCCGGAATTCACCGATCTCAAGGTCGCGGTCGATTCCGATGACGCATCCGTAAAGACACTGAAAACCGAGCCGATGCAGCGCGGGATGACGGTGCAGGATCTGCTGCGGCACACATCCGGTCTCACCTACAGTCATTTGGCCGGTCCGCTCATCAAACACGCTTACGAGAGCGCAAACGTCGTCGATGAAAAGCAGAACAACGCCGAAATGGCGGCGAAGCTCGGCCGGCTCCCCCTCGCCTATCAGCCCGGTACAACCTGGCAATACGGGATGTCGACGGACGTGCTCGGCCGCGTCGTCGAAGTGGCCGGCGGCATGGAGCTGGATCGCTTCATCACCGAGCGCATCTGCACGCCACTTGGTCTTGCCGATACACAGTTCGGTCCGATTGACGCGGCCCGTAGCGCCCAGCCGCAGATCGATCCCGCCTCAGGCAAGCGCCCGCCGATGCGCGACACAACCGTCCGGCCGAATTGGATCTCCGGCGGCAGCGCGCTGCTGTCGACCGCGAGCGACTATGTCCGTTTCTGCCAGATGCTGCTCAACGGCGGCGAGTTCGGCGGCACGCGTTTGCTTTCACCGACGACCATCGCACTCATGGCATCAGATCATCTGGGGCCCGAAACCCGCCGCAGCCCATCGACACCGATCCTGTTCGGTGCTCTCGCACCGACTCCGGACCTCGGGCTCGGCTTCGGCCTTGGCTTCGCGGTGCGCACTCATAGCGGACGCAATCCATTGCCCGGTTCGATCGGTGATTTTTTCTGGAGCGGCGTGAGCGGGACTTATTTCTGGATCGATCCGAAGCAGCAGCTGATCGCCATATTAATGATG
>DASSIJ010000191.1:0-3175 GCA_035692045.1 Pseudolabrys sp.
ATTGGAATCGACCTGAGCATCCCAGACGTCCTCGCTCATTTCGGCCGGTCCGCCGGCCGCGGATCCGCCGACATTATTGACCAGCACATCGATACGACCGAAGCGGCCAAGGCAGGCCTTCACCATGATTTCAACCGAGGCTGAGTCGGTGACGTCGCATTGGTGGGTGACAATCTCGCCGCCGACCGCCGTCACGCGTTCGACGGTTTCCATAACGCTGTCGAGATTGCGGTCGATCGCGAAAATTTTCGCGCCTTCTTCAGCGAAGCGCACCGCCGTTGCGCGCCCGTTGCCCCAGCCGGGACCGATGCAGCCAGCACCTGTGACAATCGCGATGCGGCCTTGCAGACGTCCGCTCACGTTTGTGCTCCCGTGAGATGGCGCGCCGGGGCGAAGCGGTAAAGACGTTTTGGATTGTCGACGAGCATCGCCTGCCGCGCAGCTTCGTTCGGCGCGATCTCGGCGAGGATATCGACCAGCACGCCGTCATCGGGAATCGGCCCCTGATGGTTCGGATGCGGCCAATCCGTGCCCCAGACGCAGCGGTCGCCGGCCTCCGCAACCAGCTTGCGCGCGAACGCCAGCGCATCAGAGTAGGGTGGGCCCCGCCGCGTAACGCGATCTCCGCCGCTGACTTTCACCCACACGTTCCTGTCGTTGACCAGCGCGAGCAGTGCGCGGAATGCCGGCTGATCGAGGCCGAGCGAGGCATCGATACGTCCCATATGGTCGATCACGACCGGCACAGGTGAACGCTTGAGTGCGGGCGCCAGGTCCGCGATCAGCGCCGCCTCCATGTGGATTTGTAAATGCCAACCAATATCGGCGAGGCGCTTGCCGAAGCTGATGACCTCATCGATGCCCGGCCCCCTGGCGAGATGCGTCATGTAGTGGAAGCGCGCGCCACACAGACCGGCAGCGTTGAGCCGTCCGAGTTCTGTGTCGGAAACTGTCACCGGTACCAGGGCCACGCCTTTATAAGAGCCGCCTGTCGCGGCGATCGCATCGACGGTGACCGAATTGTCGGTGCCGTGGCAGGCCGGCTGCACGATGACGCAATGCTGAATACCAAGCCTCTCGTGCAGCCTGAACAGCAGCTCCTTTGGCGCATCCGAGGGCGTGTAGTTCCGCCCCTCCGCAAAAGGAAAACGCTTGCGTGGCCCGAACACATGCACATGCGCGTCGCATGCGCCCGGTGGCAATTTCAGCCTGGGTTTGCTGGGCGTGGCCATCCAGTAAGGGGAATCGGATGGCGTGTCCGCGTTGTGCTCCATCACGCGTCCTTGGCCCGGGTGTGTTCGAAAGCCGGCTCGTGGGCGGTAAACCGGTTCAACCAGTCGACCAGTGTGGGGTAGGTGGGGCGCCAGTCGACCTGCTTGCGCCAGTCAAGATAGCCGAGCGCGCACGACAGGCCGATCGAGACCACGTCGGTTTTATTCGCGTCGGGTGGTGATGCCTCGAACGCCGCCAATCCCCGTGTGATCTTGCCGCGCTGATGCGCAAGCCAGCGCGGCGAATGCGGCAGATCGGGTCGGAAGCGGGTCTCGTATACCACCAGGATTGAAGCATCCATGATGCCGTCGGCGAGGCGCGACAGCGTGAGCATCCGATAGCGATCGCGTCCGCGCAATGGCAGCAGCCGGTCCGTGCGGGCGACGTCCTGCAGGTACTCGATGATAATTCCGCTGTCGTAGATCGTGCTGCCGTCGGTGAGGACAAGGCATGGCATCTTGCCCAGTGGGTTCTGCTGACGCAGCGTATCGTTGTCATTCAACGGGTCGGCAGGAGTGACCGTCACGCGCCCGCTGAGTTCCAGCGTCTCGATCGCCATGCGAACTTTGCGCCCGAATGGCGATGTTGGCGTGGAACGCAGCACGAAGCTTTCAGCTGCGGACATTGTGAACCCAGCCCGGCTTACTTTTCAGTATGGACGCCGGCGTCCACGATCACCTTGGCCCATTTTTTCGTTTCGCTGTCGATGTAATCGCGGAAATGCTCCGGGCTATCGCCGACCAGGATCGCGCCCTGGCTCGCCAGCTTCTCAACGACGGTCGGGTCTTTCATCGCTTCGACGGCGGCCTTGTTGAGCACGGCGACGATCTGCGGCGGCGTTTTCGCCGGCGCGACCATGCCGTACCAGTTTTCGGTCTGCAGATGCGCCATGCCGACCTCGACGGTGGTCGGCACGTCGGGCGCGCTTGGGACCCGTTCTGTTGTGCCCACTGCAATCGGCTTGAGCTTGCCGGCCTTGATCTGCGGCAGCAGCACCGGCAGGTCGAGGAACACCATTTGCACTTGTTGGGCGAGCAGGTCATTCACGGCGGGGGCCGCACCGCGATAGGGCACGTGAATGATGTTGATGCCGGCGGTGAGCCTGAATAATTCGCCGGCAAGGTGCGGCATGCTGCCGGGACCCGAGGACGCGAAGTTGAGCTTGCCGGGTTGCGACTTCGCCAGCGCGACCAGTTCCTGCATGGTGTTGGCAGGGACGCTTGTCGCCACAACGAGCATCTCCGGCACCTTGGCGACCAAAGTGATCGGCTGCAGGTCCTTGAGAGTGTCGTAGGCAACTTTCTCCATGCTCGGGCTGATGGCGAGCGCGCCGGCGCTGGAAATGGCGATCGTGTAGCCGTCCGGCGGCGCCTTGGCGACGACATCTGTGCCGACCACGCCGCCTTGTCCCGAGCGGTTGTCGATGATGATGGTCTGCTTGAGAATTTCCGACATGCGCTGGCCGACGACGCGGGCGATGATGTCGTTAGGCCCGCCGGGCGGGAACGGCACGATCAGGCGGATGTTCTTGTTGGGAAAATCCTGTGCCATGGCCAATGCCGGGAACAGCAAGGCCAATCCGAGCAGCAGCGGTCTCAAAGCTTTCACGGCAAATCCTCCCCATCCATTTTTATGTATCGTTCGCAAGCGCAGACACCTGCTTTATTGCGAACTTGCCTCATTGCCAAGCGCGCGAGCCCGTCCACAGTTTCAAGGTCGCCTTGACTTTAATCCTATCTTGAATATAGGGCGGCCAAACGCCCTCGGCGTCAGGGCTATCCCCGAACACAACACACTCCGCATCCCTGTCCCCGCCTTCGGCGACAGGCTCCACCTTGGGATCCGGCGCTGGATGCCCGCTTGCGCGGGCATGAGCGGAGAGGCACAAGCACGCGATTGGCAT
>DASSIJ010000192.1:0-13054 GCA_035692045.1 Pseudolabrys sp.
TGATCGCGGCGCGCAGCACACTCCACGAATGATTGATCGCTTCAGTGTGGATTTGGATCCGAAAGGCGCGATCGCGTCGTTTCAACCCAACGGCGCGACCGTCACCTCGAACAATGCCTTCTTCAAGGATATGGGAACGAATGGCAGAACCTGTTTCACCTGCCATCAGCCGCAGAACGGCTGGGGTGTGAGCGCTAACGATGTAGCGGAGCGGTTCGAGAAAAGCGCCGGCACGGACCCGATCTTTCGCCTGGTCGACGGTGCGACTTGCCCGAGTGATGACGTCTCGACCCTGCGCGCAAAAAAGCGCGCTTATAAATTGCTGAGAGAGAAGGGCCTGATCCGCATCGGTCTAGGTATTCCGTCAGCAGGCGAATTCGCCGTCACCGCCGTCGATGATCCTTACGGGTGCAACACCAACCCTGCGACCGGCGTTGTGAGCCCAACCGTGGGCATTCTCTCGATGTACCGGCGCCCCATGCCGACCACCAATATCGGCTTCTTGAGCGCGATCATGTGGGACGGCCGCGAGCCCAGCCTGGAGAACCAGGCGGTCGACGCCACGCTCGGCCATGCGCAGGCCTCCGCGCCGCCCACACCCGACCAGGTGGCCGAGATTGTCGCCTTTCAGAAGGGTATCTTCACGGCGCAGGTCTTCGATCACAAAGCCAAGTTCCTCACCGGCGACAACGCAAAAGGCGGCCCGATCCACCTCTCGGCCCAAATGGCTGATTTCTTTATCGGCATAAACGATCCGCTCGGGGGAAATCCGAAAGGCATTCCCTTTACCTCCCAGATCTTCGACCTCTATCGGCCGTGGCTCAGCGCCGGCAACCGTCATCACGAACATGGCGACCAACAACCGATGGCGGGCATTGAAGAGCTGTTCAAGAACATCAACATTACCGACGCTTGGCGCCACAACGATCGTGAGCACGGCATGGTGAGCGAACATCGTCGCTCGGTGGCGCGCGGCGAGGAACTATTTAACAACACGAAGATCAACATCACCGGTGTTGCCGGCCTCAACGATGATCTCAACGTCGAGAGCATTCCGGGATTCTGCGGCACCTGCCACGACTCACCGAATGTCGGAAACCATTCGGTCAAGGCGCCGTTGAACATCGGGGTGCCCGATGCCGGCGACAAAAAGCCGCCAGTGCTCGACATTGCCGGTCTGCCAGTGTTCACGCTGACCTGCATGCAGGGTCCGCTCGCCGGCCGCGTCTACAAAGTTACTGACCCGGGGCGCGCCATGATCAGCGGCAAATGCAAGGATATCGGCCGATTCAAGGGGCCGATTCTGCGCGGGCTCGCGGCGCGCGCGCCATACTTCCACAATGGTTCGGCCGCCACCTTGCGGGACGTCGTCGACTTCTATGATCAGCGTTTCGCGATCGGCCTTACTCACAAACAGAAAACCGATCTCGTCAATTTCTTGAATACGCTCTGACGCCGCCAGAAGATCAGTTCTGCTCACAAAAAATGGCCAGGCGAAAGCCCGGCCATCACTATTTCAGAGATCTCTGTCTCGGCGCGATACGCGCGCTCGATCAACCCGATTACGTATTCATCGACTCGAAAAACTCGCCGTTGTTCTTCGTATTGCGCAACTTGTCGAGCAAAAAGTCGATTGCGTCCATCGTACCCATCGGGTTGAGGATCCGGCGCAGGACGTACATTTTCTTGAGGATCCCCGCGTCGGTGAGCAGTTCTTCCTTGCGCGTTCCGGACCGCGTGATGTCGATCGCCGGGAAGGTACGCTTGTCGGCCACCTTGCGGTCGAGGATCAATTCCGAGTTGCCGGTGCCCTTGAATTCTTCGAAGATCACTTCGTCCATGCGGCTGCCAGTGTCGATCAGCGCCGTGGCGATGATGGTCAGCGAACCGCCTTCCTCGATATTGCGCGCGGCACCGAAGAAACGCTTCGGCCGCTGCAGCGCATTGGCGTCGACGCCGCCGGTGAGCACTTTGCCGGAAGAGGGCACGACGGTGTTGTAGGCGCGGCCCAGGCGCGTGATCGAGTCGAGCAGGATAACCACGTCGCGCTGGTGTTCGACCAGCCGTTTGGCTTTCTCAATCACCATCTCCGCGACCTGAACGTGGCGCGAGGCCGGCTCGTCGAAGGTCGAGGAGATCACCTCGCCCTTCACCGAACGCTGCATGTCGGTGACTTCCTCCGGTCGCTCATCGATCAGCAGCACGATCAGGTAAGTTTCGGGATGATTGGCGGTGATGGAGTGCGCGATATTCTGCAGCAGCACGGTCTTGCCGGTGCGCGGCGGCGAGACGATCAGCGCGCGTTGGCCCTTGCCGATCGGCGCCACGATGTCGATGACCCGCGCGGAGAGGTCCTTTTTGGTGGGGTCCTCGTATTCCATCTTGAGCCGCTCATCCGGATAGAGCGGCGTCAGGTTGTCGAAATTGACCTTGTGGCGCGCCTTCTCAGGATCCTCGAAATTGATCGTGTTGACCTTGAGCAGCGCGAAGTAGCGTTCGCCCTCTTTCGGAGAGCGGATATGACCTTCGACAGTGTCGCCGGTGCGCAGACCGAAACGGCGGATCTGGCTGGGCGAGACATAAATGTCATCGGGGCCGGACAGGTAGTTTGATTCCGGCGAGCGCAGAAATCCGAATCCGTCGGAAAGCACTTCGACAACACCTTCACCGATGATGTCGACTTCCTGGGTCGCAAGTTGTTTGAGGATCGCAAACATCAGCTCCTGCTTGCGCATGGTGCTGGCGTTTTCGACCTGGTGTTCTTCAGCGAAAGCGACGAGTTCGGCAGGTGTCTTGGACTTTAGGTCCTGGAGTTTCATTTCCCGCATTGGGGGCTTACGTCCTTGGGAGCGTTACCGGCGAAAGTGCTTAAAATAAAAAGACTTACGCCGTGTGACTTAGGAGAGAGAGATCGCAGGTCTGGGGTAACGAGGAAGCTGGGAAAGAGGCCCGGAACCCGATGCTGCGACCGGCCCAAACGTTGGGAGCCGGAACGCGACTGCATCCGCCTGCGTTCGGTGGGATAACAACAAGATAAGTTGAGCCAGCCTTTCGCGCAAGAGGCGCGGCAGGGGCTGTGCAATGATTCGGGCGCCTAAAACGGCTTTACGGCCGCCAGCACCACGATGACAATCAGCAGACCAGTCGGTATCTCATTGACAATGCGATAGAATTTCTGGCTATGCCGGTTTCGGTCAAAGCGGAATTCATTTACCCAATGCGAAAATAATCCATGCAGGGCGGTCATCGCCAGCACCGCGGCGAATTTGGCATGAAACCAGCCCGCGCCGAGCCATTGGCCTTGCAGAAGCAGAACTATGCCGACGATCCAGGTCACGATCATTGCCGGCGTCATGATGAAGTTGAGCAGCCGGTATTCCATGGTCTTGAACGTTTCGGATAGCTCGGAGCCGGGCTTCGCCGCCGCGTGATAGACGAACAACCGCGGCAAATAGAGCATCCCCGCCATCCAGGCGACGACCGCGATGATGTGCAGGGCTTTAAGCCAGAGATACATGGCTACCCCCCGCGCACCCGCTTGAGCATGCGCTCGACATTCGCAATCGGGGTTTCCGGCAAAATGCCATGACCGAGATTAAAAATCAGTGGGCCGTCGCCAAGCTCCTTCATGACATCGTCCACTTCGCGGTCGAGCGCTGCGCCACCCGCCAGCAAGGCCAGTGGATCGACATTGCCCTGTACAGGCACGCGCGATTGCAGAGCGTCGCGAGCAATCGAGCGCTCGAAAGCCCAATCAATTCCTATCGCGCTGACTCCGGTCATCTCCACGTAAGGGAGTGCCATTGCACCTGCGCCGCGTGGAAAACCGATAATCTTGGCGTCAGAGATTTGCCGGCGCACACCCGCAACAATTTTTTGCGTCGGAGCGATACACCACCGCTCGAATTGCTCGGGTCCCAGCACACCAGACCAGGTATCAAAGATCTGTACAACCTCGACTCCAGCCTTGAACTGACCAACTAAATACTCAATCGACGCTTCCACCAATCGGTCGATCAATTGTTCGAAGAGTTCTGGATTGCGATACGCAAATAGACGCGCGGGCGCTTGGTCGGGAGTTGCTGTCCCTGCAACCATATAAGTTGCAACGGTCCACGGTGCTCCACAAAATCCGATAAATGCTGTTTTATGGTCCAGTGCGCTCGTCACCCGGCGCACGGTCTCATAGACTGGTGCGAGTACATCCTGGTCGACAGACGCTCGCAGCGTCGCAAATCCCGCCGCATCACCAAGCGGATCAAGCTTCGGCCCCTCACCAGCCAAAAATTCAACCTTACGTCCGAGAGCCAACGGCACGATCAAAATATCGGAAAATAAAATCGCTGCATCAAAACCAAAACGCCGCACCGGCTGCAAGGTTACTTCCGCCGCAAGCTCAGGATTAAAACACAGATCGAGAAACCCTCCTGCCTTTTCACGTATCGAACGGTATTCCGGCAAATAGCGACCCGCTTGCCGCATCAACCATACGGGAGGAATCGTTTCACGCTGCCCTTTTAATACGCGCAAAAGCTTTTTCCCCATGGCACTGCCAATCACGGTCTTATTCATAAAGAATCTTCTTAGACTCTGTTGTTGTAGTTAGAGCGTTGATTGGACTCATGCCTGCCGATCAACACTCTGTCCACCGGATGAACTGAATTGATCCAGAATCCAGCATAATCCAGCAGAACTCTGTCCACAGCAGCAGAGGCTGATTTATAAGGATTTTATCAAGCTATCCACGTCCTTCCCCAGGCGAGTATCCACATAACGGCATCACGATTGCATCGGCGTCCGATTGGCGTCCCGTGGGCACTGATGTGGATGGAAATTGAACTCGTCATCAGGGACGGCTTGCTTGTCAGGCCGGGGCATGGCCTCCTCCCGTAATATCCACACGCTATCTGGTTGATATACAGATGCCCGAGACCGGTTATTTTCATCTTCACTTGGTGTCCGACGCCACCGGCGAAACACTGATTACGGTCGCCCGGGCCGCAGCGGCGCAATACGCCAATGTGTCGCCTGTCGAACATCTCTACCCGATGGTCCGCTCGAAGAAGCAACTCGACGTTGCACTGGCGGAGATCTCGGATTCACCTGGCCTGGTGCTCTACACCTTGCTCGAGGAGGATCTCATCCAATTACTGGAGAAAAAATGCCGTGAGCTCGGCTTACCCTGCATGTCGATATTGGGGCCGGTCCTGCGGCTGTTCCAATCGTATCTCGGCGCCGAAACCATCCACCGGGCCGGCGCGCAGCACGTTCTTAACGCAGAATATTTCCAGCGCATTGATGCCCTCAACTACACGATGCTGCACGACGACGGCCAACACGTTGAAGGCCTTGAGGAAGCCGATGTTGTCTTGGTGGGTGTCTCGCGTACATCAAAAACGCCAACCTCTATCTATCTTGCCAATCGAGGGGTGAAGACCGGCAATGTGCCGTTGGTCCCTGGCGTGACGGTGGCGCCTGCCGTGGAAAATCTTTCACGACCGCTTGTGGTTGGGCTCTATGCGAGTCCCGAACGCATCGTGCAGATACGCGAGAACCGGTTACTCGGTCTGAAGGCTCATCGAGACGATGATCAATATATCGACAGGACGGCAGTCGCCGAGGAAGTCTCTTTTTCGCGCCGGCTGTGCGCCAAGCACAGTTGGCCCACAATAGATGTGACAAGACGCTCGATCGAGGAGACGGCAGCGGCGGTGATGCGGCTCTTGAGTGAGCGGCGCCGGCATCCAGTGGCGTGATCATGGTGCTTTGGCTTGCCCCCCAGCCGCTCGTGCTTGCTTCGAGGAGTGACGTTCGCGGCAAGATTCTCGCGGCGGCCGGCCTGCGCTTTGAGATCAGACCGTCGCAGATCGACGAACGTGCCGTGGAGGTGGAGTCTGGCATCTCGGATGCGGCCGCAGTGGCCCGCCATTTGGCCCGCGCCAAGGCCCAGGCGGTTGCGTCCTCGCTGCCGGGACGTCTGGTGCTGGGTGCCGATCAAACCCTTGCATGCGGCGCAAAACGTTTTGCCAAGCCGGCCGATCGTGCTGAAGCCGCCGAGCAGTTGCGTGCATTGCGCGGCCGGGTCCATGAGCTTCACTCGGCACTCGCTCTGGTCCGCGGCAACGAGATCATGTTTGCCTGTGTCGACACTGCCCGGCTTGCCATGCGCGATTTTTCCGACCGTTTCCTCAATGGTTACCTCGATATGGCGGGAAATGCGGCAACCAGAAGTGTTGGCGGCTATCAGCTCGAGGGTATTGGAATTCATTTGTTCGAACGGGTCGAGGGCGACTTTTTTACGATTCTCGGCCTACCGCTTTTGCCGTTGCTGGCCTTCCTGCGGCAGAACAAGTTCGTGGACGGTTAGCGCATGATCCCGAAAAGCCTGTCCTCGACCACGATCGGGGATGGGAACCGGTTTTCGGAAAAGACCATGCGCAGGGTAGAATGACATGTTCATCCTCGGTCTCACCGGCTCGCTTGGCATGGGAAAATCCGCCACGGCGAAGATGTTCGCCGAAGAGGGCGTGCCGGTGCATGATGCGGACGCGGCCGTGCACCGGCTCTATGAGGCTGAGGCGACGCCACTGATCGAGGCGGCATTTCCTGGAACGACCGCGGGCGGCAAGGTAGACCGCGACAAGCTCGGGCATCGGGTTCTGGGCGACAGCGCCGCCGTCAAAGCGCTTGAAGCTATTGTACATCCACTGGTGCGCAAGGCGGAGGAGCGTTTTCTCGCTGCGGCCGAACGGAGGGGAGCGGGCGTAGCCGTGCTGGATATTCCGCTCCTGTTCGAAACGGGTGGCGACAAACGTTGCGACGCGGTGGTGGTGGTCTCCGCGCCGGCTGCTGTCCAGCGCGCCCGCACGCTCGAACGCCCCGGGATGACGGAACAGAAATTTGCCGCGATTCTCGCTAGCCAAATGCCGGACGCAGACAAGCGAGCGCGTGCGGATTTCGTGGTGGATACATCCAAAGGATTTGACGCAGCACGGATCCAGGTGCGTGATATTCTGGCGCGTATTGCTACAATGCCGAAACGGCGGCGGTGATTCTGTCGCTGAAAGGCAATATGCGCGAAATCGTTCTCGATACCGAAACCACCGGCCTGGATCCGGTCCAAGGCCATCGCCTTGTCGAGCTCGGCTGCGTCGAGCTGCTCAACCGGATACCGACCGGTTCGACATTTCATGCGTACCTCAATCCGGAACGCGATGTGCCGGCCGAGGCATTCGCTATCCATGGTCTTTCCACCGAGTTCCTGAAGGGGCACAAGCGTTTCGTTGAAATCGCCGACGAGTTTCTTGCCTTTATCGGCGACGCGCCGCTTGTGATCCACAATGCCGGCTTCGATCACACGTTTCTCTGCGCCGAGCTCAAACGCGTCGATCGCGCGTTGATAGCGCGTGAGCGGTTGGTCGATACGCTGTTGCTGGCACGCCGTAAGCATCCAGCGGGCCCCAACCGCCTTGACGACCTGTGCGCACGTTACGGGATCGACAATTCACGCCGCACCAAACACGGCGCGCTGCTTGATGCCGAGATTTTGGCCGAGGTCTATGTCGAACTGACCGGTGCACGTCAGGCGCAGCTCGGGCTTGCCGAGAACGGTGAACGGGTGGCGAATGCGGTTGACGGGATCATCGCGATACGTGAGCGCCCCGAGCGGCTGGCGCCGCGGCTGAGCGAAGTCGAATTTGCGGCGCACCGCGAATTTGTGGCGAGCCTCGGCGAGAACGCACTTTGGCGCGAATACCGACCGGACGCCGGCTGACGGATCAGCCCCGCGCAGGTGCCGGAGCGGGCTGCTGTTGCGCCATCTTCTGGCGGTAGAGACCGACGAAATCCACCGGATCGAGCAGGAGTGGCGGAAAGCCGCCATTGCGGACCGCGGTTGCGATGATCTCGCGCGCAAACGGGAAGAGCAGCCGCGGGCACTCGATCAATACGACCGGGTTCATGCTTTCCTGCGGGACATTCCGAATGCGAAACACGCCGGCAAATTCCAATTCGAAACGGAACAAGAGAGTCGTCCCGGATTCGGCCTTGCCGTCGAGTTTAATCACCACCTCGATGTCGTTCTCCGACAACGGGTTGGCGCCGACATTAATCTGAATGCCGATCTGTGGCTGTTCCTGACGCCCAGCAAGCGACTTCGGCGCGTTCGGATTTTCGAACGAAAAATCCTTGATGTATTGAGACACCACGGTCAGTTGCGGCTGCGTGTCCTGCGCCGCGGCCGGTGTTGGGCCTCCGTTCGTTGTCGTCATGAACGCTCCTTCGCACCACATCCTTGCTTGTGCGGCGGTTGGCTAACATAGGGTCAAGAAGGGAACAAGGATGGTATCGTTTTGCGTCCGCCTGATCTTTTTTAGAAGCCGATGACATGCCGGCTCAACGCTTCGGCTCGTGCCTCCGCTGGTCCGGCAATGAGGGGTCGGGCACCTGATGCCATTGTTCCGGTGGAAGGTCGACGATGCCATCGTTGCGGGCTGGCGCGACAACACGGCCGAACATGGCGTGACGCAAGGGCGGTATAAGCAGGCAAAGAGCGGCAATATCAGTAATAAATCCCGGAATTAACAATAGAATTCCCCCCATCAGGATCGCGCCGCCCGACGTGTCTACCTGCAAGGCAGTGAAACTGCCTTGGTCCAGGGCGACGCGCATGCGCGCAATATGACTGCCGCCTGCATGGCGCAATATGAGCAAACCGATGGTCGAACCGGCCGCCACCAGGCTCAACGCCCAGCCGAACCCGATCATGGCAGTGACCGCGACGAATACCGCAAGTTCCAGAAATGGCAGCGCCAGCAGCGCCAACAACGCGTATTTTGCCACATTAATCATTATATGTTCTGTGCCTTGTCGATGTTGGCCTAGGCGCCCTGATCGTCTAAGGTTCGACCGAGAGACCTGAATTGCGCCGCGGTCCTGGCGCGAGGCCCGGCCTTAGGATGGCGTGGCCACCGGCGGATGCAATAGCGGCAAAGCCGGCCGCTCGGTCGTCTCGTGGACGACGGGCCGAAACACTGACCTGGCCGATGTGCCACTACGGTAGCCGAAAGCATGCGAGACGTGTTCGATATCTACACCATCATTTTCTTGGCCCTCGCAGTGTTCATCTTCCTGCGATTGCGAAGCGTGCTTGGCCAGCGCACCGGTCGGGAGCGTCCTCCATACGATCCTTATTCTGCCCGGGAACCCGTTCGCCCGGCGGCCGAAAAGATCGTTACGTTGCCTAATCGTAACGCTGAAGCGACCACATCGAAACCGGCCGAGCCGACGGAACCCTCCCCCGAACGGTGGAAAGGCGTTGCCGAAGCCGGTTCGGTGATTGCGGCAGGCCTCGATGCCATCGCAGGAGCTGACGCCAATTTTGATGGCAAGCACTTCCTCACAGGCGCGCGCGCTGCCTACGAGATGATTGTCAACGCCTTCGCCGAAGGTGACCGCCGCACATTGAAGAATCTGCTTGCACGCGAAGTTTATGATGGTTTTGAGAGTGCCATCAGTGAACGCGAGAAGCGCGGTGAAACGGTGGAGAGCCGGTTTGTGTCCATCGACAACGCGGACATTACCGCGGCCGAACTGCGCGGGCGTAACGCGCAGGTGACCGTGCGATTCCAGTCCAAGCTCGTCTCAGTAACGCGCGACAAGGATGGCAATGTTATTGATGGCAACGCCGAGCGCGTGACCGACATTACGGACGTCTGGACATTTGCTCGCGACCTCACCTCGCGCGATCCGAACTGGAAGCTTCTCGCCACCGAAGCCGGGCAGTGACGGCATGCAGGGGATCGTTCTTCGCTCCTCCTGTATCGTTGGTTTCTGCTTCTGGCTCATCGCAGCTCCAAGCGATCCGGCGTTGGCTTTGAATCTTCGCAATGCACGCATTGAACCCCTCAGCTTTTCGACGCTCGCGGGCTGGACGGATGACGATCACGCCGTCGCTTTTGATACGTTCCTGAAAAGCTGTCGCGCCATCGTCAACGGCACCAGGGCCATGCGGTCCGCACGTCCTTTCTACGGTGCACTTTTCAAGGTGTGTGAGCGTGCAGTGGCGGCCGGCCAACTCGACCGCGACCGTGCGCGAGCCTTCTTCGAGAACAATTTCAAACCGGTTCGCGTGACGCCGGCCGGACAAACCGCAGGCTTCTTTACCGGTTACTACGAAACAGAGGTGGATGGCTCGCGCTTCCCCAGCGACGAATACACGGTCCCGATTTATGCCGCGCCGGTAGAGACAGTGAGGAGGCACCAGAGCAAGGTGTTTGCCGATCTCGATCGCACCAGGATTGAAGACGGTGCGTTGGCCGGCAAGGAACTGGAGATTTGTTACATCAAGAATCCGGTTGATGCATTCTTCGCGCAGATTCAGGGCTCAACGCGCGTGAAGCTCGATAACGGCAAGCTGTTGCGTCTCAATTATGTTGCAAGCAACGGAATGCCCTACACGCCGGTCGGAAAATTTCTGATTGATCGCGGCATCATCTCCAAGGAAGAGATGTCGATGGACAAGATCCGCGAATTCATGGAAGCGAATCCGGACGAAGGCAAGGAACTGCGCCGCAAGAACCGCTCATTTGTCTTCTTCCAGGAGACGCCTTTGGGTACGCACGATGAATGCATCGGCGCGCAGGGCGTGCCGCTTACGCCCGGCCGCTCGCTGGCCGTGGACAAGCGCATCCACATCTATGGCACACCGGTCTGGATAGACGCTGAACTGCCGATCGAAAGCGAAAAACCGGAGACCAAATTTCGTCACCTGATGTTTGCGCAGGATACCGGCTCCGCGATCGCCGGGCCGGCGCGCGCCGACATCTACTTCGGCCACGGCGAGGAGATCAGCCATATTGCCGGCCGCATCAAGCAAAATGGACAGTTCGTGATGCTCGCGCCGCAAAGCGTGACCATCAGTGGCACGGCGGTCGCCACAAATGTCCCGCTTCCGAAGCCCCGGCCGGCGATGATTGTGACAGCGGCTGCCCGGTCGGCCATGGAAACAACGTCCAGCGTAACGGTGCGGCTGCCCAAGCGGCGCCCCTGACATCATGAGCTCCGGCGACGGCAGGCGGCGTCGTGTTCTTTCCGCGGAAGAACGCGTGCTGTGGACCACCGTGACCAAATCGATTGCCCCGTTGCGCGAATCCACTGAATCCAGCGATGACGGAGCGCCGGTGAGCGGCACCGTCCGGCCGAAACCCTCTGCCACCAGGCCGCCGCCAATACCGCCGTCAACGGTGGACCGAAAGCACCCGCCGCTTGTCCCGCTTGGCCGCCGGATGAAGCAGCGCGTTGCACGCGGCAAGGAAGGGATTGACGGCCGGCTTGATCTGCATGGGCTGACGCAAGTCGAAGCGCACGCAACCTTGCTGCGGTTTCTGCGCACGGCGAGTTCCCGCGACGCGCGGCTGGTGCTGGTGATCACCGGCAAAGGCGCGCGTGCGGGTGACGGTGAGCGCGGCGTCTTGAAACGGCAGGTACCGCAGTGGCTGGGCCTGCCGGAGTTCCGCGCGCTGGTCGTCGGATTCGAGGACGCGCACGTCGCCCATGGCGGCGAGGGCGCACTTTATGTGCGGGTGCGGCGGAGCAAGAGAAGCTAAGCTAGAGCACCACTCGCTTCAGGAGTATCGCGTATGTCGAACAAGCCAAAATCCAATAAAACGAAATCCGCGGAAAAAGACCGCGAGCCGACTCATGAGAGGAACCTCGAGCGCGATCTCGACGAAGCGCTGGAAGAAACCTTCCCGGCATCCGATCCCGTTGCGATGACTGATCCCGTTGTCGACGTGTTGAAAGGTCGACGGAAAAGCAAATCAGCGCACGCTTAAAGGATGAACCGGCTCAAGTCGGTGTTCTTGGCAAGGTCGCCAATGTGCTTCTCCACATAGGCGGCGTTGATTTTGACGGTTTCGCCTGACCGGTCGGGAGCTGCAAATGATACTTCGTCGAGCACCCGCTCCATGACCGTTTGAAGACGCCGGGCGCCGATATTCTCGACGCTGGCATTCACGGCCACCGCGATGTCGGCGATGGCGTCGATTGCGTCCTCGCCGAATTCAAGAGTGACCCCTTCCGTTCCCATCAGCGCGATATATTGCTTGATCAGCGAGGCTTCGGGCTCGGTCAGAATGCGCCGTAAATCATCGCGCGTGAGGGCCTTGAGCTCCACGCGGATCGGCAGACGGCCTTGCAGCTCGGGCAACAGATCCGACGGCTTGGAGATGTGGAACGCACCGGACGCGATGAACAATATGTGGTCGGTTTTCACCGGGCCGTGCTTGGTGTTGACGGTGGTGCCTTCGATCAGTGGGAGCAGGTCACGCTGCACGCCCTCGCGGGATACGTCGGCGCCGCGCAGGCCTTCGCGCCCGGCGATCTTGTCGATTTCATCGAGGAAAACGATTCCGTTCTGCTCGACAGCGCGTATCGATTCCTGCACCAGCTGCTCGTTGTCGAGGAGCTTGTCGGACTCCTCATTGACCAGAATGGGGTGTGATTCATCGACCGTGACGCGCCGCGTTTTGGTGCGGCCGCCACCCAGTTTTCCGAAAATGTCGCCGATATTGATGGCGCCCATCTGTGCGCCCGGCATGCCGGGAATTTCGAACATCGGCATGCCTGCGCCGCCGGCCTGCACCTCGATTTCGATCTCCTTGTCGCGAAGGTCACCGTCACGCAGCTTCTTGCGGAAGCTTTCGCGCGTGGCCGGGCTCGCTCCGGGACCGACAAGGGCGTTGAGCACGCGCTCTTCGGCAGATTGCTCGGCGCGCGCTTGCACATCTTTCCGCTTCTTTTCGCGAACAAGCGAAATGCCGATCTCGACCAGATCACGAACGATCTGCTCGACGTCGCGTCCCACATAACCAACTTCAGTAAATTTGGTCGCCTCGACCTTGAGAAATGGCGCGCCGGCAAGCCTGGCAAGACGCCGCGAGATCTCGGTCTTGCCAACCCCGGTCGGTCCAATCATCAGAATATTCTTCGGCAGAACCTCCTCGCGCAATTTCTCGTCGAGCTGCAACCGCCGCCAACGGTTGCGCAGGGCGAT
>DASSIJ010000193.1:0-2068 GCA_035692045.1 Pseudolabrys sp.
GCGAGGGCGAATGCACCGGTGCAGACGCTCACAACGCGCCGGCATCGGCGCGATGTCTCCACAATACGGCTCAGCGTGCGCGCGGATAGGAGCGGATCGATCTGTCCGCCGGTGACGACGAGCGTATCGAGCACGGCATCATCGAGCGACGCACCAGTGATAGCCACGCCAAGGCTGCTTGTCACGGCACCCTTATCAGCCGCAAGGACATGGAGTCGATAGGCGGGACTTTCGAGGCGGTCATTTGCCGCTTCGAAGGCGCCGGCCGGACCGGCGAGGTCGAGCATCTGAAAGCCTGGGGCGACGTAAAAGCCCACTGTCCTCATGGCCGAATGATAGGGAAGTATGGCCTTGCGGTCAAGTAGTCCCGGCCTTAGCTTGTCCCCAAGGAGGATCGGCGATGTCACAGTCAATCAGCGTGGTAGTGCCGGTGTACGAGGGCGTGACCCAGCTCGACTTCACTGGGCCGCACCAGTTTCTCTCGCGTACACCCGACCTGCATGTCCGGGTGGCTTCGCTGGGAGGTGAACCGGTTACGGCGGACCGCCTCACCTTTTCGAACCTGGACGACCTGGCTGCGATCGAGTCGTGCGACGTGCTCCTGGTGCCAGGCGGCGGTGGCTGTCTCGCTGCGATCGAGAATGACCTCTTCGTCAAAGAGATCGCCCGGCTCGGAGCAACCGCGCGCTATCTGACTTCGGTGTGCACCGGGTCGCTCATTTTGGGCGCTGCCGGCTTTCTCCGCGGCCGCCGTGCGGCCTGCCACTGGGCATGGCGGGAGTTGCTTCCTGTCTTCGGTGCCATCGTGGATGAGGGCCGCATCGTCAGGGACGGCAACATCCTGTCCGGGGGCGGCGTCACGGCAGGCATCGATTTCGTGCTGGCCCTTATCGCGGAGCTGCGCGGGCCGCGCGCGGCGGAAATGGTCCAACTCGGCTTGGAATATGCTCCTGAACCGCCCTTCAACTCCGGCCGCCCAGATACGGCGCCGGCAGAAGTACTTGAGGCGGTGAACGCGCGCACGGCAACGAGCCGCGCTCAACGTCGTGTGCGTCTCGACGCCTGGGCCGCCGCTCATTGCGCTGGTCACCATGCCTGAGGTCCCAAGCGTCCCCGACCAAAGGCCCAGCTTCAGCGGTGCGCTGGCGGTCGGCCGGAAGTTGGATCTCCCTCTACCCGACAGTCCCGCCGTTCGGGACGCCTACGCCCAGGCAGAAGCGGAATCGCAACCTTGGCTTTTCAACCACGTGATGCGCTCGTGGCTCTATGGCGCGAAGCTGGCACAACGTCGCGGGCTCGCTCCGGATGCCGAACTGGTTGCAGTGGCGGTGCTTCTGCACGATCTCGGCCTTGCGCGCGGCGGTGCTCCCGATCGTCGCTTCGAGGTTGTGGGCGCGAACATCGGCCGTGCCTTTGCCCTTACGCATGATATGGGGGAGCGCCGCGCAGAGGCAGTTTGGGACTCGATCGCGCTCCACACCACCGCGTCGATTGCGCAGCACAAGGGCACCGACGTGGCCTGCTGTCAGAACGGCATCGCGTGTGACTACGGCGGAGTCGGTTACCAAAACCTGAGTGATGACGATAAGACAGTCATCCTATCAGCCTATCCTCGTCTTGACATGAAGAGCATGCTTACCGCGTGGCTTTGCGGCATAGCCGCAAAGCATCCGAATACAACGAGGGACAGTTTCATGGCCGACTTCGGCATGAAGTACGTTCCAGGATATGCACGTGTGTCATCGGTCGACTTTCTACATCAAGCCCCCTTTGCCGAGTAGGGAGATGGATCCCATGACGGATACAAAGAGAGAAGCACCCGCATCGCCGGAGAAGCGGGCAGCGGCACTGGAAATCGTGCTCAGGCGGAAGGCCGACATGCCGAGCAACTTTGTTGCCGAGTTCACTGAGCATGCCGACGATGCCTGGATTACCGCGAACGGCGCCCAGATGGTGGCTCGCGCATGGACCGATCCCGAGTATCGCGCGCGCATGCTTGTTGACGGCGCGGCGGCCGCGCGCGAGCTAGGATTCGAGTTTCCGGAGCACCATCGAGACCTCGTTGTAC
>DASSIJ010000194.1:0-39423 GCA_035692045.1 Pseudolabrys sp.
TGCGGAAAACCTTTGTACGTCTTCAGCGTCCCGTTCTTCAGCAGCTTTGCCGATAACGGTGCGGAGTCGGCATAGGGAACGATCTGATCGTCATCGCCATGCATCACGAAGACCGGCACTGTGATCTTCTTGAGGTCGTCGATGAAGTCGGTCTCTGAGAACGCCTTGATGCCGTCGTATTGCGCCTTGGCGCCGCCCATCATGGCCTGACGCCACCAGTTCTGGATAACGCCGGGGATTGGCTTCGCGCCTGGCCGGTTAAAGCCATAGAAGGGACCGCTCGCGAAATCGAGATAGAACTGTGCCCGGTTGTCGGCGAGCGCCTTGCGCAAGCCGTCGAACACCTCGATTGGCAGGCCGCCCGGATTGGCTTGCGTCTTCACCATCAGAGGCGGCACCGCACTGATCAGGGCCGCCTTCGCGACCCGGCTTTCGCCGTGCCGTCCCAGATAGCGGGCGACCTCGCCGCCACCGGTGGAATGGCCAACGTGAATTGCGTTCTTCAGGTCGAGATGCGCTGTCAGCGCCGCCAGATCATCGGCATAGTGATCCATGTCGTGACCCTCGCTCACCTGTGCGGACCGGCCATGACCTCGGCGGTCATGAGCTATGACGCGATAGCCGTGCTTGAGGAAGAACAGCATGTGCGTGTCCCAGTCATCCGCCGACAGCGGCCAGCCATGGCTGAACACGATGGGCTGACCTTTACCCCAGTCCTTGTAAAAGATCTCGACGCCGTCTTTGGTCGTAATCGTACTCATGGGTACCTCCTGCGCGGGAAATCGGCTTTAGACGCCGACAGACACAAGTCCGTGGATTGCTGATTTTATCGCGTTCGTCGGTCGCCGGACTAACACAATGAAGGAAATCATTTCGATTGGACTGAGGGCCAATTTCGCGTGCGGTATTAGAGGGAAGCCGCCAGGGCTCGATAAAAGGGTTTGGGTCTGAACAAAACTGCACAGAGGTCAACAACCCGCTCGCGGTCAGGATGAGGGAGCAGCTCCGTTCAACCGGCGCGGGTCCCTTCGCGGCATCACCAGTTTTGGGGAGCCGGGTTGTCCTCCAGTACCCATTTCGGGGGATTGGTCGGCATCACGCCGTGATCCACGTTGCGGCCCCCAAACGATCGGCCAGACGAGAGCGCTTACTCCGATGCTTCATACTCCGCGCGCGCCCAACGGGGCCGAGCTGACCGCAAAACAGATGTTCATGCTTTTCCCGTCTCCGATGTTTACGGGAAAGCTGGCCGACATCAGCATGTGCGAGCGCATCGAGAAAAAGCTGCGGGAACTGCAGAAATCCGGAAAGGGCATGTCCTCTCCCGAAGGGATGATCCTTGCCTACATGACGCCGGACGACATCCAGACCCTTCCCGATATGAAAGAGCTGGTCGACGTGATCATGTTCGAATCCGGGAATATACTGGATGCCTACAGGATAAAGCGGGAGTCGCACTACATCACCAACATGTGGGCGAACATCGCCAATCCGAATCGCCGCCATCACATGCACATTCATCCGAACTGCCTGTTAAGCGGCCTCGTCTACATCAAGACGCCGAAGAACTGCGGGTCGACGGTGTTCATTTCGCCGCGTCAGCTGTCGAAAAATCTCGAGCCCACGTATCTCGAAAAGAACGAGATCAATTCGGACGCTTTTACGATGCCCGCGGAGAAAGGCCGGATGTTGATCTGGCCGAGCTACGTTCCGCATGCCGTCGAGCAGGGCGCGGCCGACGAATCCGAGGATCGGATCGTCGTCGCCTTCAACATCATGATCCGCGGGACCATCGACCTGCAAACCGCGCGTTTGGACCTGCGTTGATGAATTTTCAGGGGCGGCACCCGTCCCTGCCCTGCGCCTGACGATCAGCGCGGCTTCAGGAATTCAAAATCGCAGCCCTGATCGGCGCCAAGAATCTCCTGCGCATACAGGCGAGCGTATCCTCGCTCGGGCGGTTGCACCGCCCGTTTTGATTCCGCCGACCGGCGCTTGAGCTCCGAATCGTCCACTATCAGATCGATACGCCGCTGCTTGACGGAAAGGCGGATACGATCGCCGGTTTTCACAAGACAGAGCGGCCCTCCCGAGGCGCTATCGGGCGTCACATGCAAGACGATCGTTCCGAATGCCGTGCCGCTCATCCGCGCGTCCGAAACACGCACCATGTCCTTGACGCCCTTTGTGGCAAGCTTCTTCGGAATTGGCAGATAGCCCGCCTCGGGCATGGCCGATGTCGAATGCGGTCCCGCATTCTGCAGCACCAGAATATCCTTGGCATCGACATCGAGCTTGGGATCGTCGATGCGTGCCGCAAGATCCTCAAGCGATGAAAAGACCACAGCCCTGCCCTCGTGCTCGAAAAGATTGGCGTCGGCCGCCGAACGCTTGAGAATGGCGCCCTGCGGCGCAAGGTTTCCGAACAAGGCGACCAGTCCGCCTTCCTTTTCGAGCGGCTTGCTGCGCTCTGCAATGATGCTGCGGTCGATCCAATCGCCATCTTCGTGTGCAAGACGCTCGCTGAGCGTTTCACCGGTTACGGTCAGGCAATCGAGGTGAAGAAGGTCTTTCAACTCGCGCAGCAGCGCGCCCATGCCCCCTCCGGCGAAGAAATCCTCCATATAGCCGTTGCCGACCGGCTTCAAATTCACCAGCACCGGCGTTGTATCCGACAGCTCGTTGAGCCGTTGCAGCGACACCGGGATTCCGGCGCGGCCGGCAATCGCGGTCAGATGAATTATGGCATTGGTCGAGCCGCCGATGGCAAGCAACACTCTCAATGCGTTTTCGACTGATTTCTGGTTGACGATACGTTCGGGCGTAAGTTGCGAGCCGATCAGTTTGACCGCTGCGGCCCCGGTTGCTTCCGCTGCGCGCAGCCGATCGGCATGCACGGCAGGAATCGCGGCTGTCCCCGGAAGGATCATGCCGAGCGCCTCTGCGATGCAGGCCATGGTCGAGGCAGTGCCCATCACGGCGCAGGTGCCCGCCGTGGTCGCGAGTTTGCCCTCGACCTCGGAAATCTCACCGTCGTCGATCTTGCCGGCCCGATACTGCGCCCAGAAGCGTCGGCAATCCGTGCATGCGCCCAGGCGTTCGCCGTGATGCCGGCCCGTCATCATGGGACCTGCCACCAGCATGATGGCGGGCTTGGCGGCCGAGACCGCGCCCATCAACTGTGCCGGCACCGTCTTGTCGCAGCCGCCCATCAGCACCACAGCGTCCATCGGCTGTGCACGCACCATTTCCTCTGTGTCGATCGACATCAGGTTGCGGAATTTAAGGCTTGTCGGGCTGAGGAAGACCTCGCCCAGGGAGACGGTTGGAAATTCGATTGGCAGTGCGCCTGCGGCCAGCACGCCACGCTTCACCGCATCCAGCAATTCCGGGAAATGCCGATGGCAATTATTGAAGCCTGAGGCGGTATAGGCGATGCCAACGACAGGCTTTGCCAGCATCGCGCGGGAATAACCCATCGATTGCGCGAAGGAACGCCGCAGATAAAGCGAGAAATCGCGGTCGCCGTAGTTGGTGAGGCCTTTGGCAATGCCGGTGGGTTTGTCGTTCATGCAGACACTCTTTGCAGCCGGTCGAGCCCGGATGCAAGTGACCGCACCCAGGGATGTTTGGCGAAACGTTCGGAAAGCAATGGATAGCGCTGCTTCAGGCGACCTGCACCTACTTGGTGAAGCCAGACCACAACAACCAGCATGGTGAGAAACCACGTCAGGAGATGATAGCGGGCCGTGGCAGCCGTATAGAAGAAGGCCACAATATGCTGCGCCAGCGCGGAGGCGCCGATCAGCCGCAGCCACGGATCAAACTGGCGGCCACGAAAAACGACCCAGGCGAGAATGGCGACGCCTGCGGCATTCAATGGGATGGTGAAGTGCGATTCCGCCGGACCGCTCAACCAATCTGTAATTTGAACGACGAGCCGTCTGAAATGCCCGCTATTCAAATCCAGACGCATCAGATCGTGCACAATCTCCACGTACGCCGATGGCGGCATGACCAATACATAAGGGTGGTCACTATTGGTGCTGAACAGCACGAACACACGGCCATAGACCCAGTTGTGCAGCGCCATCGAAAACACCGGGAGAAACCCAACGCACATCCCGACGAGCCTTGGCCATTGCTGCAAATAAAGTGCCGCGAGACCGGCACCGCCAAGGAAGACTGCGGCAGCCGGCGCGACGATAGGCTTCATGAAGACCGCGAGTGCCAGGAGCAAGGCGCCAAAAAAAGCCCGCGCCGCACCACCGGCGTCTTCGGGTGGGCGGCCGACGATCAGCA
Source organism: Pseudolabrys sp. (assembly GCA_035692045.1). Lineage (GTDB taxonomy): Bacteria > Pseudomonadota > Alphaproteobacteria > Rhizobiales > Xanthobacteraceae > Pseudolabrys. The sequence goes on from DASSIJ010000194.1 coordinate 4,303, forward strand.
GAACCCCGGCGATAAAAAGAACATAGGCCATAGGATCGGCGAATCCGCGCGACGCCCATTGCTCGTATTGTACGAACGAGGTGCCAAAAGCGGTCCCAACCGGAATGGCAACAAAGAGCAGGATCAGGGCGAGCGACCAACGTTCCGGCAGGAAGCGGCGAAACAAGCCGTAAACAAGAAATGGCAGCGACAGAATAATCGAAAGATAGCCCAGGTAGCTTTCACCGAAGACAATGTGCTCGAGGGCGCGGAAATATCGCAGCCCGGGTCCACCGTAGTAAAAGACCTTTTCGCCTCCCTCCAGCGCTCCGTAAAAATCGCCGGCCAGCAATTTCTGCAAGATCAGGCGCCCGACCCCGTCGTAGAAGATTCCATCATCACCGCCATCGAATGGCCGAATGCCACCGAGGAAACTTGCATCGTCTACTGCGATAACCAGCGCCGACAGCGCGACGATGATGGCTGGCACGATCATTCGCTTTACGCTCACTCTCACGAGGACCGCAAGCAAAGCGGCGGCCGCCGCCAGCAGCAATATGCCGCGCGCGAAGCTGGCCAGACGAACGGTCCATGGCGGCGTCAAATGCATGGCAAGCGTGTCCGGTTTGATACCGCTGCCGAATATGCGTTTTCCGACATCGGCCGGCTGCACAGTTCGGCATCCGTCGCCGGGCATCGCAGTGAAATGCTGGCTCTCCCCTTCCCACATAACCGAGCCACGCCAGCAGAGTTCGCCGCCGATATACGCCGCCGGCAGACTGATCATTTCGAACCACGGCACGGTGAAGGTCCAGCGATGCCACCCCATCCAGAAACGCCCGTCACGTGTGGAGCGTTTCACGTCGTGATCCGACGTCCAGCTGTAGCGAAGCTCGTTGGCAAAGCCGGTCCGCAGCCAAACCGGATCTGAAAAATCGATCCTGGTGACTGCACGGGAAAAATCCGGCTTTCGCCAGATGCCATCGGCCGAGAAGGCAAATATCGAATCGGGAAAGTTTGCCTTTTTCTGCCAGCATCCCAATTTTTCCGGATCACAACGTTGGGCTGTCGGGTATTGCGCGTCGAATTCCGCCGTCATGCGGCGATAGACGTCACTCGGCAGTGCTCGTTCCTGCACGCTGCCCGGCAGGAAAACATTGTGGCCTTCCTGAATGCGCGGCGTCGACAAAAGCGCCTGACCCAAAACGGCTGCAATGACGATCACCGCGGCCGCCACCCATGCGCGCGGAGTTGCGCGCACATCGCCGCAGAGAATCATCACCGCCGAGATCAGCAGCAGTGCGTAGTCGGAAATATTGTTGATCGGCAGTCCAATAACGGCAATCGCGAGACCGAGCGCGCCCGCTTTGCGCCACCCGGCGCCGGCAGCGTCTTTATTCAGCGTATTCATGGAAATGCCCAAACCAATTCGCCCTTGCCTAGCATGACGATTTGGCTCAAATCCATGGCGCACAAGGCAAAACCCCGAGTAGCGGGCTTCGAAACGTGATCCGTCTGGGAATAGTCGGCAGCAATTATGGACGCACCGTGCAGCTGCCTGCTTTCCGGGCCGACCCTCGCTGTGAAGTCATCGCGCTTGCGGGCAGCGACGCAAAGCGCACGGCCGCCCGCGCTCATGACGCCGGCGTGCCGAAAGCCTACGGTGACTGGCGCGCGCTGGTCGAAGACGGAGACGTGCAGGCGGTCGCCATCGCCACCTTGCCGAGCCTGCAAGTGCCGATCGCAATCCGCGCACTGGAGCTGGGCAAACCCGTATTTGCCGAGAAGCCGATGGCGAACGATCTCGCCGGTGCGCGTACGATGCTTCGGCAGGCCGCGCTCAGCCGCAAGCCGACCATGGTCGACTTTAATTTCCATCAGATCATGAGCTGGCAGCGCGCCAAGGCGATGCTCGCCGCCGATGCGATCGGCGCGCTCCGCCATGTCACGGTGCACTGGCATGTGGAAAGCCGAGCCATCCAGCTGCGCATGCGCAACTGGAAAACCGTCGGTGACGATGGCGGTGGCGTTCTGGGCAATTTCATCTCGCACTGTTTCCACTATCTGGAATGGTTTTGCGGACCAATTGCCGGGCTGTCGGCACGGGTCGCGGGCCTGCCTGACGACAAAGAGCTCGAGACCACCGTCGCGATGGCAATGCAGTTTTCTTCAGGGGCCCTGGCGAGCCTCTCTATGAGCTGCGCATCGTACCTTGGAATCGGACATCGCATTGAATTCTTCGGCGAGGATGGCACGCTGGTGCTGCACAACCCAGGCGCCGACTACATGCGCGGCTTCGAGCTGTGGCACGGCAAGCGGGAGGCCCCGCTCGTCCGAATCGGAACCGACGACCCGGTCGACGCAAAATACCCCGACGGTCGTATCGCGCCGGTATCGCGGCTCGCAAAGATATTTTTCGACGCTATTGAAAGTGGTGGCATCGCGTCACCGGGTTTTACGGAAGGCTATCGCGTGCAACAGCTCATCGACACCGCCCGGCGGGCCCACCTGCAGGGCGTATGGATCGATGTCGCGCGGGAAACCGCCAAAGAGGAGATGCGCGCGTGAGCCGCATCCTGGTCACCGGAGGCAGCGGGTTCATCGGCTCCGGACTTGTCAAAGCGCTGGTCAGAGCGGGCCATCGAGTCCGCGTGCTCGACGACAATTCACGCGGCAGCCTCCGCCGGCTCACCGAGGTTGCCAATGATATTGAATTCATCGCGGGCGACATCCGCGATGCAGCCGCCGTTGAGAAAGCGGCGCAGGCTATCGATGAGGTTCATCACCTCGCCTTCGTCAACGGCACTGAATTTTTCTACAGCCAGCCGGACCTGGTGCTCGATGTCGGCGTACGCGGCATGATCAATGTCATCGACGCGTGCCGCAAGCACGATATCGGCACGCTCGTTCTTGCTTCGAGCTCCGAGGTCTATCAGACACCACCGATAACTCCGACCGACGAAAGCGCGCCCCTCTCCATCCCCGACCCGCTGAACCCGCGCTATTCCTACGGTGGCGGCAAGCTGATCAGTGAATTGATGGCGATCAATTTCGGCCGCAAGTATTTCGAGCGCGTGCTGATCTTCCGCCCGCATAATGTCTATGGCCCTGACATGGGCTGGGAACATGTGATCCCGCAATTCGCCTTACGCCTCGGCGCCGCGGCCAAAAAGCAGCCCTCCGGAAAGCTGCCGTTTGAAATCCAGGGCACCGGCAAAGAAACCCGCAGTTTCTGCTTCATCGACGATCTCGTATCAGGCGTCATGGTGATGCGTGAAAAAGGCGAACATCTTGGCATCTACCATGTCGGTACGACTGAGGAGGTCACGATCGCCGAGCTTGCGCGTCGGGTCGCAGGCGTGTCCGGCCGCGAGATCGAACTGGTTGCCGGCAAGCCGATGGCGGGCGGCACGGCACGCCGTTGTCCCGACATTTCGAAACTTGCAGGGCTGGGCTATAAGCCCCGCGTGCCGTTGGCTGAAGGCCTGAAGCCCACGCTCGCCTGGTACTGGCGCAACGTGCGGTTGGCGCCGAAGGAGGACTAGAGTTTTGCGTCCCAGCAAAGTTGCGCGTGCGGCCGGCAGCGGTGCCAGCGTCCCGATTGAATCCTGTCAGGTCTGCGGTTATGCGCCGCTCGATACCGTGCTTTCACTCGGCTTCATGCCGCCGGTCAATCAGATGGTGCCGATCGGTCAAGTGCCGCGTCAGTTGCCGTGGTTTCCGACCATGCTCCTGCATTGCCGCAACTGCGATCTGGTCCAGCTTGGACTTGCCGTGGACCCGACGATTATCTTTCCACCGGAATACCCTTACACCAGCGGCACGACCAAATTGCTGCGCGATAATTTTGCCGACTTGCAGCGCGAGAGCGCCGCCATGCTTGGCCTGGGCGAGAAGGATCTTGTTGTCGACATTGGCTCGAACGACGGCACGCTGCTGTCGAACTTCAAAAACGGCGGACAACGCGTGCTCGGGATCGAGCCAACCGATGTCGGCGACATCGCCAACCAGCGCGGCATTCAGACAATCAAACGCTATTTCGGCGTCGACGTGGCACGCGAGGTCAAGCGCGATTTTGGCGCCGCAAGCGTCGTAACCGCCGCCAATTGCTTCGCGCATATCGAGGACGTTCACGCTATCGTCGATGGCATCGTCGAGATGCTCAAGCCGGATGGCGTATTCATTTCAGAATCGCACTACCTGATTCCACTCCTCAATACGCTCCAATACGACACGATCTATCATGAACACCTGCGCTACTATTCCCTGGGCAGCTTGAAACATCTCCTGGAGATGCACGGCCTCGAGGTGATTCACGCGCGACCCATTCCAAGCCACGGCGGGTCAATACGGGTTTACGCAGCGCAGCAGGGCGCGCACGCGGTGCAGAACAGCGTGCGGCACATGCTCGCCGAAGAGCCGCGTGGCGAAGCCATGGTCAAGCGTCTCGACAAGTTCAGAAACGACGTGATTCTTTCCAAGCTGAGATTGCTGTCGATGGTGCGTGACTTGAAGGAAAAAGGCGCACGCATCGCCGGCATCAGCGCGCCGTCGCGCGCGAGCACGCTGGTGAATTACGTCGGACTCGATGAAGGTCTGATCGACTTCGTCTGCGAAATTCCCAGCTCGCTCAAGATCGGGAAGTGCATGCCGGGCACACAGATTCCGGTTGTCGACGAATCGCGGCTGTATTCCGACCAGCCCGACTGTGCGATCATCTTCTCCTGGCACATCGCCGACGAGCTGGCGCCGAAACTCAAGGCAAAGGGCTTCCGCGGGACGCTGATCACGCCTCTGCCGGTACCGCGCACGCTGTAGGTCGCCCCATGAACATCGACGGCGCTCAGGACAAGGGCAAGGAGATCGCCTTCTTCGACGCTCACGCGGAGAGCGACGAATACGATGTGTTTACACCGCAGGCCAATGAAGCGCTGATCGCGGCATTCGTGCGGTTAAGCGGGCTGCCAGCCGAGGCACGTGTGGCCGATCTCGGCTGTGGCTCGGGAGCCTTTACCGAACTGTTGCGCCGGCGCGGGTATCAAAGCATCGGCCTCGATATCAGCCCAAAACTGGTGGAACTTGGCCGTCGCAAATATCCTGGTCTCGAATTGATCGAAGGCGATGCGGAAAATCTGCCATTCGAAAGCGCGAGCCTCGACGGGGTGCTGCTGAGTGGCCTGGTTCACCATTTTCCCGATCCACGGCGGCTGGCCGGTGAGGTCAAACGTGTGCTCAGGAACGGCGGACGGTTCGTCGCTTTCGATCCCAATCGCATGAATCCCTTCATGTGGCTCTATCGCGATCGCGCGTCGCCCTTTTATAGTTCGGTGGGCGTCACCGAAAACGAGCGTCCGGTTCTGGCCTGGAAAATCGCCGACGTCTTTCGTGACGAGGGTTTCCGCGTCCAGACCGACTACCTTGCGGGCCTCGCCTACCGCTACGTTGCATCGCGGCGTACACGCATGCTGCTGCCGATCTACAATTTCATTGATGGTGCCGTGTTCAATCTTGCGATCATGCAGCCGTTTCGGCCCTTCGTGCTCACCAGCGGAGAGAAGCTGTGACGATAAGGCCGCTTGAATTCCGGGCCGGTCGCAAAGGCGCGAATCCTGGCCAATGAGCAATGCTGCGCGGGAGCGCCTGGACATTGTCATCCCGGTTTACAACGAAGGCGCCAATATCGTGCCGACCTTGCGCGCCATTGCGCGCGACGTGAAGACGCCAGGCCGGGTATTGATCTGTTACGATCTTGACGAAGACGACACACTGCCGGCGATAACCGACAACCGCGAAGCGTTCGGCACGCTGGCCATCGAATTCGTACGCAACCGCAAGCGCGGCGCCCACGCGGCGGTACTCACCGGATTTGCCCAAAGCGATGCGCCATTCGTGCTCGTATTCCCGGCTGATGACGACTACAACGCCGGCATCCTTGATTCGATGGTGGCGGAAGCCGCGAAGGGTCGCGACATCGTCTGCGCGAGCCGCTTCATGACGGGCGGCAGCATGGTCGGCTGCCCCTGGCTAAAGGATGTGCTGGTGCGTTCCGCAAATTTCACGCTCTACAATCTCGCGCGTCTGCCTACGCACGATGCCAGCAACGGCTTTCGTCTGTTCTCGCGCCGCGTCATCGATGAAATCACAATCGAGTCCGATCGCGGCTTCTGCTACAGCATCGAGTTGCTGGTAAAGTGCCATCGGCTGGGCTGGCAAATTGGAGAAGTCCCCGCGCGCTGGTTCCAGCGCGCTCACGGCGCCAGCCGTTTCCAGGTGATAAAGTGGCTTCCGGATTATCTGCGCTGGTACGTATACGCTTTCGCGACGACATATCTGCGACGGCCAGCGCGAAGCGTACCCCGCAGAAATGCGGCCTAACACGGGATGATGAACATGGCGATTAAAATGGCGACGAGCACGGCTTGGCCGAAAATCACCAGGCAGCGTGCGACGCGCGTGTCGCCATGGATAGAAATTATCGAACGTGAGGTTGAATTTAAGCCCGGTGCCGAACCCGAAACCTACCACGCCATCGGTCAACAGGATTACATCGCCATCGTCGCGCGCACGCCGGATGGAATGATCCCGATCGTGCGTCAATTTCGACCTGCATTTGAACGCTTCACTTGGGAGTTGCCTGCCGGCATGGCGGACAAAGACGAGGCACCCATAGACTGCTGCCGCCGTGAACTTCTCGAGGAAGCGGGTCTCATTGCGCGCGCAGTGCACGACCTCGGCAGCTACTCACCCTGCACTGCGCGATTGTCCAACCGGATACATTCGTTCTTCGTCGATGCGGTTCCGCACGACGGTCGACAGGCCTTAGACGACGGCATTGAACTCAAGCTTGCGACGCCGCGCGAACTAGGCGCACTTATTTTGGCGGGCGAATTTGCTTTGCAACTGCACATCGGGGCGCTGCTGCTCGCGGGGATGCGCGGCCATCTCGACCTGGCGGCACTTCGGTAGGCGCCGAGCCATTAACCCCGGTCAAAGCGCGGCTTTGGACTGCGACGAATCCCATCTCGACAAGCACCCTGGAACCCTTCTAAAAGGTGCCTACCGCGGGGTGGGAAAGAAAAAGGCATGGACTACAAGGGTTTTTTTGCGTCTGCCCTGAACAGGTTACGGGACGAGCGTCGCTACCGGGTCTTTGCCGATCTCGAGCGCATCGCCGGCCGCTATCCGCACGCCATCTGGCACTCTCCACACGGCCAGCGCGATGTCGTGATCTGGTGTTCCAACGACTACCTCGGCATGGCGCAACATCCGAAGGTGATCGGCGCCATGGTTGAGGCCGCTGCCCGTATGGGCACCGGGGCCGGTGGCACCCGCAATATTGCCGGCACCAATCATCCCCTCGTCGAACTCGAGCGTGAACTCGCCGACCTGCACAACAAGCCGGCGGCGCTTGTCTTCACTTCGGGTTACGTGTCGAACGAAACCGGTATCGCCACCATTGCCGGGCTATTGCCGAATTGTCTGCTTTTGTCCGACGCGCTCAATCACAATTCCATGATCGAAGGCGTACGCCGATCCGGTTGCGAGAAACAGATCTGGCGACACAACGATCTCGGCCATCTCGAGGAATTGTTGAAGGCAAGCGACCCGGCGCGCCCGAAGCTGATCGTATTCGAGAGCCTCTACTCCATGGACGGCGACGTCGCGCCAGTGCACGCGATTTGCGACCTGGCCGAGCGCTACGGTGCCATGACCTACTGCGATGAAGTGCACGCGGTCGGCATGTACGGCGCATGCGGTGGCGGCATCTGCGAGCGCGACAATGCCATGCAGCGCGTCGATGTGATCGAAGGCACCCTTGCCAAAGCGTTCGGCTGCCTCGGCGGTTACATCGCAGCAAGCGAAGAACTCGTGGATGCCGTGCGCTCATACGCACCGGGCTTCATCTTCACCACGGCGCTGCCGCCGGCGATCTGCGCGGCAGCGACCGCCGCAATCCGCCACCTGAAGAACTCAAGCTGGGAACGCGAGCGGCACCAGGAGCGCGCGGCACGAGTTAAAGCGGTGCTCAACGCGGCCGGCCTGCCCGTGATGCCGAGCGTCACTCATATTGTGCCGGTGCTGGTCGGCGATCCCGAGAAATGCAAGGCAGCGAGCGACCTGCTGCTGTCCGAATATGGTGTCTACATTCAGCCGATCAACTATCCGACAGTACCGCGCGGCATGGAGCGATTGCGGATCACACCGTCACCGTATCACGATGACGTCCTGATCGACGCCCTGGCCGAAGCGCTAGTAGACGTATGGGAACGGCTCGGACTACCACGACGTTTGCAGGCGGCCGCGGCCGAATAGACCGTTCATCAATCCTGAAATGGCGGTCGCTTGAGCGGCGGCTTGGGTGGTTGCTTGGGCAGTTGCTCGGGCGGCTCGCTTCGAATTTTGAGCGAGCGCGCCGTCCGCCGCGCCACCAGTGGCATGGTCAGCGACACGAAAAAGATTCGCGTCAGATGGTGGGCCCCCACATAAACCGGATCGAGATTAAGCGCGAGCGCCAGCAGCATCATAGCGTCGACCGACCCGGGCGCGAAGGCGATCATCACTTCGGCGGCACGCAGCGACAGTACGCTGATCAGGACTGCCGCAAACGCGGCGGCAATCGTCACGGCGACAGCAAAGGAACCGAAGGCAGCCCCGACAAAGTTCAACAGCATGCGCAGCGGCGTATTGGCGAAACGTGAGCCAGTAATAGCCCCCATCGCGACCATCGCCGTATTCACCGCCCACCAGGGCATGACAGCGTGAATCAGGCCACTCCCATGCAGCACTGCTGACGTAAGCATGGCGCCGAAGAGCAATCCGCCCGGAAAGCGGATGCGATAGGCGATGATTGCGACAACGGTCGAAGCCGCCACGAGGATCGCCAACTCGTCGAGTACGCCGATGCTCAGAGCACCGGTCACTCTTGGCGGAGCGTGGCCGACAAGCCCCAGCATGGACAGTCCGGCGGGCAGCCCGACGGCAATGACGACCACGCGGATGCTCTGCACGATTGCAATCGCGCGCAGATCGCCTCCGAGCTCGGCACCAAGCGCCAGCACCTGCGACATGCCTCCGGGAGCGGCAGCAAGGTACGCGTCGACATTGCCCCAACCATGAATGAGACGAAGATATCCCGCACCACCAATAGAAATGAGGGCCATGGCCAGGATCAGCACCGCAATGCTGGCCGGATACGTCGCCATCCCGTGCAATGTCTCCGGTGTCACGACGGCGCCAAGCGATATGCCAATCAGCACGAAGATGGCGCGCATCAATAATGTCGGAATCAGCATCGGGCGACCGGCGAGCGATGCCCCAGCGACCGCCAGAATCGAACCTGACAGCCAGCCGGCGGGAACGCCGATGAGTCCCAATGCGGCACCGCCCGCGGCCGCAATGGCCAGCGTTTCGGCAAGGTGGCGCACAGTCGTGAAGCGGTCGGTGACGGGCGACGCAGACAAGACAAGGCTCTCAGGGAGCCAAGCGCACCCTGCGCCGAGGCTCATCGGATGCGATCAATGCCGCGCGCGGGCGCTCGCGTCAAATACTGGCTGCTATGTCGCCATCGCGGGTGACGGCCTGTGAACGTGGCCGCTGCTGAGGACGATACGCACCAGATCGGCGGCATTTCGGGCACCGATCTTCTCCATGATGCGTGCGCGGTGCACTTCGACGGTGCGCGGGCTGATGCCGAGACGGCGACCGACTTCCTTGTTCGATGCACCCTCCGCAATCTGGGTCAGCACCTCGCGTTCGCGTGGCGTCAGGAGACCATGACCCGGAAAATCGATCCCGCTGGCGTGCCGGTTACGCTTGCGGAAGGCGGCGATGGCCCCGCCCACCCGCGTGACGATGGACCGAGCGTCGAGCGGCTTGACCAGGTAATCGAACGCACCCCTTTTGACTGCGTCAACAGCCGACACCACGTCGTCATCGCCCGTCACGATGAAAATCGGAGCTGGATAGCTGTAGGCATCGAGCTCCTTCAGGACGGCGGCGCCCGATTTGTCGGGCAGATGCAGATCAAGCAACACACAGACAGGCGTGCGATCGCGCGTAGCCATAAGAAAGCTTTGGGCGTTCACGAAGCCAGTCACGCGATAGCCCGCGAGCGTGAAAACAATCGAAAGTGCATCGCGCATCATTTCATCGTCATCGACGATGAACAGATCACTGGCCGCAAGAACCGCCGGAGCCATGATTGCTTCCCTGGACACGTGGCACGTCAGAGCACCGTGTATTTTGCATCATACGGGGGCGGGGTGAAGTAAAAAGTGCTGGTATTACAATAATTTAAGGTATGATTGAACAGCAGACCGGTACATTGGTGCCGCACCAATTCACGAGTTGCACAACCGCGTCCAATGGCGTCCTGTGGCGACGAGTCCGGCAAAGTCGTAGCCTTAGCCGTGAGCTTTGTGCCTAGTCCCGATCTGGAGAGTGCATGCTGCAGGGTTGGGTCGTTATTGCGGTAGCGCTTGCGTATATCGGGCTATTGTTCCTGGTCGCGAGCTATGGCGATCGTACGCGTGGTCTCGGTCGCGAAAACCGCGCACGGCTGTTGATCTATCCATTATCGCTGGCGATCTATTGTACCTCGTGGACGTTCTTCGGCTCGGTCGGCCTTGCATCACGCACCGGCTTTGATTTTCTGACCATCTATATCGGTCCGGCCTTGATGATCGGCCTGTTCGGCCCGCTTCTGATGCGGGTCGTGCGCCTTGCCAAGGGCCAGAACATTACGTCGATCGCTGACTTCATCGCCGCGCGCTACGGTAAGGGACAGGCGGTCGCCGCAACCGTCGCGTTGATTGCGATCGTTGGCACCATTCCCTACATCGCATTGCAACTCAAAGCGGTCTCGTCCTCGCTCGAGACCATTCTCGCGCACACCACGTCTACCGCAGAAGTGACCCGGCCGCTGCTTGGGGACATTGCGCTCTTTGTAGCGCTGTCCATGGCGACCTTCGCCGTCCTGTTTGGCACCCGTCACATCGACGCTACCGAACATCAGGACGGCTTGATGTTGGCCGTAGCCACGGAATCGATTGTCAAATTGGTCGCATTCCTAGCTGTCGGAATTTTCGTGACCTTTTGGATGTTCGATGGCCCCGTCGCGCTTTTCCATGAGGCCATGCAACGGCCGTCGACCGCTGCCATCTTCAGTCGAGAGCCGCGCATCGACACGCTGGTAGCAATGACGCTGCTATCTTTTGTGGCGTTTATCCTGTTGCCAAGACAGTTCCATGTCGCTGTTGTCGAAAACAACAATGTGGGCGAGATCAAACGCGCCCTGTGGCTATTCCCTCTCTATCTGGTCCTGATCAATCTGTTCGTCGTACCGATCGCGCTCGCCGGCCTGCTCACTTTCTCAGCCGGCAAAGTCGACAGCGACATGTTCGTTCTCGCTCTGCCGCTTGAGAGCGGCTCGAACCTCTTCACCATCATTGCGTTCGTCGGCGGCCTGTCGGCCGCGACCGCGATGGTGATCGTCGAGTCAGTCGCGCTTTCGATCATGGTGTCGAACGATCTGATCATGCCTCTGGTATTGCAGCGACGCGAGGCGCTGATCAGCGGACGCGAAAATATCGGTTCGTTGCTGCTCACCGTTCGGCGGCTGGCGATTTTCGCCATTCTCCTCCTCGCTTACGTCTATTACCGGTCAGCCGGCGAGGCACAGCTGGCCTCGATCGGGCTGCTTTCATTCGCTGCGATTGCGCAACTGGCGCCGGCATTCTTCGGCGGCCTGCTGTGGCGACGCGCGACGGCGGCTGGCGCCATAGCCGGCATGACGGCCGGCTTCTTCGTGTGGGCCTACACGCTGCTTCTTCCCACCTTGTCCGATATCGGCGTCGTCGGCGAGCGCATCCTGACCGATGGGCCGTGGGGCCTGATCATGCTGCGGCCGCAGCATCTGCTCGGACTGGAGTTGCCGCCGCTCGTCCACGGCGTCGTCTGGAGCCTGCTGCTCAATATTGCTTGTTACATCGGTTTTTCCTTGCGCCGTGAGCCATCGCCGATCGAGCGACTGCAGGCCAATACCTTCGTGCCGTCGGAATTCACCCCCATCACGCCGAGCTTCCGGCTTTGGCGGTCCTCCGTGGCGGTGGAAGAACTCACGGCCACGGTGTCGCGATATCTTGGCGAGGAACGCACGCGGTCGGCTTTTGAAGCCTTCGCCGCAGCCGAACGCGTCAGTCTTGATCCGAAAGAAGAGGCCGATTTCCGGCTGGTCCGGCATGCCGAACACATCCTCGCTTCCGCGATCGGCGCCGCTTCTTCGCGCCTGGTCCTCTCGCTGTTGCTGCGCAAGCGCACGGTATCGACCAAGGCAGCTCTGAAACTGCTCGACGATGCCAACGCCGCCATTCAGTACAATCGTGAAATCCTCCAGACCGCACTCGATCATGTGCGGCAGGGCATTGCAGTCTTCGACAAGGACCTCCAGCTCATCTGCTGGAACCGCCAATTTGGCGAGATCCTTGACCTGCCGCCGGGCCTGATCCGGGTCGGTGTTGGACTGGCAGACATCCTGCGCTTCAACAGCAGCCGGCGCGGCGACCTTTCAGCCGACCGCGCCGAGGAATTCGTGACCGCGCAGATCGAACGTTACATCTCTGGCAACGAGCCATTTCTGGAGCGCTTCGCCGAAGGAGTCGTCATCGAGGTGCGCTCAAACCGTATGCCTGATGGCGCCATCGCGACCACATTCACCGACATCACGGCGAGCGTCGAGGCGGCAGAAGCACTTGAGCGTTCGAACGAGACTCTGGAACGGCGCGTCCAAGAGCGTACGGAGGAACTGACCCTGCTCAATGCGGCGCTCGCGCGTGCCAAAGGTGAGGCCGAAGCCGCGAATATCTCCAAGACCAAGTTCCTCGCGGCGGCAAGTCACGACATCCTGCAGCCACTTAATGCTGCACGGCTTTACGTTACCAGCCTCATTGAGCGTGGAGGACAGGACGACCGCCGCCTGGTCGACAATATCGATGCTTCTCTCGAAGCCGTTGAGGAAATCCTGGGCGCGCTCTTGGATATGTCGCGTCTTGACACCGGGGCAATGCGGCCGGAATTCGCCAATTTCCGTATCGATGAAATGTTGCGGCAGATTGAGCTCGAGTTCTCTCCGCTCGCAGCGGCGAAAGGGCTCGAACTCACGTTTATGCCCTGTGCTTTGGTGGTCCGCTCCGATCGACGGTTGTTGCGTCGTTTGATCCAAAACCTGGTCTCGAACGCCATCAAATACACCCCGGAGGGACGCGTCCTGGTCGGCTGCCGGCGGCATGGCACGGACCTGCGTATCGACGTCTACGATACCGGCGTTGGTATCCCGCAATCGAAGTGGCGCGACATTTTCGTCGAATTTCGCCGACTCGATCAGGGCGCCAGGATCGCGCGTGGATTGGGCCTCGGCCTTTCGATCGTCGAGCGCGTGGCGCGGGTCCTCGATAGCAAGATCGAACTTAAATCGGAGACAGGTCGCGGGTCGCATTTCGCCGTTACAGTTCCTCGCTCAAATGAGGCGCCGATCGAGTTGCCGCCGCGCGAGAATCTACGCGTCGATTCCAGCCAACTCTCCGGCATCACGGTGCTATGCGTCGACAACGAGCCTTCGGTGCTCGATGGCATGGAAACCTTGCTGCACGGCTGGGGATGCCAGGTGCTCAAAGCCCCTGATCTCGCCTTTGCATTGACCGCGATCTCCGAAAGCCATTTGATGCCGAATGGGCTTTTGGTTGACTATCATCTCGACCACGGCAACGGCATCGAGGCCATCGTCACGCTGCGCCGCCGCTATGGTGATCTCCCAGCGATCCTGATTACTGCCGATCGTTCTCCGACGGTGCGGGAGCAGGCCCGCGAAGCAAGCGTTCAGGTCCTGCACAAGCCAATCAGACCAGCAGCGTTACGCGCGCTCCTGGCGCAATGGCGGATGATGCAAGCCGCGGCCGCGGAGTGACGTCATCCGCCTTCTGCGGTGACGCCTTGCGGCCACTGGCCGGTTTCAATTTTGGCAGCGGCGATGACAGCCTGGGTGCGGCTTTCGACGCCGAGCTTCTGCAGAATTGCAGAAACATGGGCCTTCACCGTCGCCTCGGAGACACTCAGCTGGTAGGCGATCTGTTTGTTTAGCAGCCCTTCCGACAGCATCATCAGCACGCGCACCTGTTGCGGCGTCAACGTTGCCAGACGCGCCATCAGTTCGGCCGCTTCAGCGTCCGCGCCGGCCGCAAGATCAATGTCCGGCGGCGTCCACACGCCCCCACCCAGCACACGCGAAATCGCAGCCCGCATAACGTCAACACCAAGGGTCTTGGGGATGAACCCGGACGCGCCAAATTCCATGCATCGGCGTATCGTGGCGGGATCGTCATTAGCAGATACGACAATCGCCGGCACACCCGGATATTGGGCGCGCATATACATCAGCCCGGAAAAGCCGCGAACCCCGGGCATCGCGAGATCGAGCAGCACAAGATCGACGTCGCCGCCGCGCTCGAGCAATTCAACGAGCTCGTCGAAGGTGCCTGCTTCGGCGATGTCCACCCGTTCCAACAGGCCCGCCACCGCCTCGCGCAGGGCGCCACGAAACAGGGGATGGTCGTCCGCGATTACCAACCGGTACTGCAAGATTTCAGCCAACCGGAATTATCCTTCGAAGCTTCGGCAGCGCGGCCATGCGCCGCACCATTTTTGCCTGGGGACCCACGCTTCGACGCGATGTTCCTCCCCTGCTGCTTTGAGCGCAAGTCTTTCGCCAACCGACGAAAATCGGCTTGACGACGTTACGTTGCAGTGCGGGAAACTACTTGTAAATCCGTGCCTTACGCAAGAAGTTACGCCAAAAGTCGAATAGGGCCGACGGCCGCCGCGGGGCTACAATTCCTGCAACCACCATCGGCGAGGCAAAGACCGGGCGTGCCGATCAGCACGGCGTCTTTGTCAGCAGCGGCGGGAACGTTGTTTGGAAAAAACACGACTAACGGGGGAACTCACGATGAGCGCACTTGCTGGTACCGCTTCCCGTACAGGCGGAATGTCGAAGGACGAGAAATTCGTCATCTTCGCATCTTCGCTTGGCACGATCTTCGAATGGTACGACTTCTATCTGTACGCGGTGCTGGCACCGTTCTTCGCTTCTTTGTTCTTCCCCACCGGAAATGACACGGCGGCGCTCCTCTCCGCTTTCGCCACCTATGCCGCAGGCTTCCTGGTGCGGCCGTTCGGCGCGATCATTTTCGGACGCATCGGCGACCTGGTGGGCCGCAAATACACCTTCCTTGTCACCATCATGGTCATGGGCACGTCGACATTCCTGGTCGGTGTCTTGCCGACATTTGCCAGTGTCGGTTGGCTAGCGCCGATCATGCTGGTCACGTTGCGCCTGTGCCAGGGCCTGGCGCTGGGCGGCGAATACGGCGGGGCCGCAACCTATGTTGCCGAGCACTCGCGACCGCATGAACGCGGCTATGCCACAAGCTTCATTCAGACCACTGCTACGCTCGGACTTCTGCTGGCATTGATCATCATCGCGCTCTGCCGCAGCAACATGGTTGCCAAGGATTTCTCCGAGTGGGGATGGCGCGTTCCGTTCCTGGTGTCGGTGTTCCTCCTCATCTTCTCCGTCTACATCCGGCTGAAGCTGAATGAGACGCCGATCTTCCAGAAGATGGTACAGGAAGGAAAAGGCTCGAAGGCCCCGTTGACCGAGAGCTTCTTCCACTATCCGAACAATAAATACGTGCTGCTGGCATTGCTCGGCGCCACGGCGGGCCAAGGCGTGGTGTGGTACACGGGACAGTTCTACGCGCTGTTCTTCCTCGTGATCACACTCAAGGTCGATTATCTCACAGCTTACCAGTTGATCGGTCTGTCGCTCATCATAGGCACGCCGTTCTTCATCGTGTTCGGGTGGCTGTCCGACCGCATCGGCCGGCTCAAAATCATTCTCGCCGGCTGCGCGATTGCGGCAATTACCTACTTCCCGCTGTTCCAGGGATTGACCCACTACGTCAATCCAGACCTGGAGGCTTTCGCAAAGGCCAATCCGATTACGGTCACGGCGGATCAGTCGAACTGTAACTTCCATATCTTCGTCGGTCCGTGGTCAAAATTCACCGATTGCGACCGCGCCCAGGATTTCCTGACCAAGTCCGGCCTGTCGTTCAAGATCGTCGGCGCGCCCGGATCGAAGACGGTCGATCTGGATATCGCGGGCACCAAGGTCCAGGGCTGGGATAACGCCAAGTGGACGGCCGCGCTCGCGGCCAAGAACTTCCCGAAGGCCGCCGATCCGAAAAAGATCAACTGGTTTATGACTCAGGTGATCCTCGTCATTATGGTGATCTACGTGACCATGGTGTATGGGCCAATCGCTGCCTTCCTGGTCGAGATGTTCCCGACCAAGATCCGCTACACCTCAATGTCGCTGCCTTATCACATCGGCAACGGGTGGTTCGGCGGCATGTTGCCCTTGCTCGCCACTGCAATCGTTGCGGCGCAAGGCGATATCTATGCCGGCCTTTGGTATCCGATCATCGTCGCGGTGATGACTCTCATTATCGGCCTGGTTTTCCTGCGCGACACGAGGGGAGTGGACATCGTCACCGGGTCTGGCGTTGCCATCCAGAACAAAGCCTGACGATCTCCGCATGCAAGAGAGAACGCCCCGCAGTGCGGGGCGTTCTTTTTTCAGCCGACATGTAGCGCCTGGCCATTTACCTGCGGCTGCCGATGAACTGAAAGGTAACTTCGCGGCTGTGTGGCCGGCGCCGATGCTCGACAAGATAAATGCCCTGCCACACGCCGAGCGCCAGTTCGCCGCCAACGACCGGTACGTGGAGTGATACGCCATTGAGCATTGCTTTGACGTGGGCGGGCATGTCATCCGGGCCTTCCACATCATGGATCCAGGGCGCATTTTCCGGCGCCAGACGATCAAGCGCAGCAATCAGATCCGATTGCACGTCGGGATCGGCATTTTCCTGGATCGCGAGGGATGCCGAGGTGTGGCGGAGATAGACAAATAACGTCCCCTCGCCTGCACGGACCTTATCGATGAACTCGGCGGCGCTGCCGGTGATGTCCGTGAATCCGGCGCCTGGTGTATCGACGCGCAACGTCGCACTGGCGAGCAGCTGCGGAGTAACCTCGACGATGGCGGACAAGTGGCCGGGCATGGACGCAGGCTTTTCAGCCTTTACGCATGATGTCTTTCTGAATGGTGACGATCATCTCGACCAAGCGTCGCCAGGCTTCTTCGAGGTACTCGCGCGCACGCGCTATGTCCTGCTGGGTCGGCAAATTGGCTGATGAAGCGCTGTCTTTCTCGAGAGGCGCCGACAGGTCCGCTGGCGGCCGCGGCGGTGGCGGCTCCTTCAGAGCCGCAATTTCCCTCTTCAGCGACGCAACCTCGTCGTGCAGCCGTGCGATTTCCGAGTCGAGCTTCGTCAGTAACGCGACTTGCTTTTGAATGCTTGTGGGCTCTGTCTCCAAAACGCTGCGGTCAATCGCCACCGCCTCACACGCCCAGCCGGCTGAGCGCGCACTGCAGTAGGCAACCTCCCCACTCGCGTTATCAAGCCGCAGGAAACCATCGTCGACACGATTGAAGCTGTAGCGGCCCGACGAAATGGGCTGCAAGCTCTCTTGTGTTTCTGGCGGAGCTTGATTCGGGGGCTGCGCCTGACTTTGCCCCTGTGGTTGCGGCGTCGCTGCCTTCTGTCCCTCGACGTCGATCACGGCCTGCGCCTGCGCGGGGAACACTGCACCAGCGAATATTGCGGTGACGATGAGGACGACGATGCGCATAGGGGTTCCTTCGGTTACCGCCAGAAGACCAGATCGTAGCACCACGTCGCCCATTCGCTGAACCTGAACTCTTTGTGTTCTTCGGATGATATGACGCACGGCACTGTTTTAAACCGAAAATCAGGCCTTTTTCTCCTGCTATCAAATGCTTATGGCGAAAGCCCTGTTCCTTGACTCGAATAAACCCGATAAGTATGGTCCGCGCGGCTTTTAGGGCGGCGGGACACGCGAAACCTGAAGTCCACGCGGGTCGAAAGCATGTCGGACGGCACGCGCGGCACAGACGATCGCAACGAACCGCCGGACGACGAGGCTGCTCTCTCCGCGAGACTCCAGCGTCTCGGCAACCGGCTCGCGCAAGCGAATCGGCCGTCGGAAAACAGCTCGGGTCCTCGTCAGACCGCCGATCCTTCGGCGATCGCTCGCGGCTTCCGGCTGTCGACCGAACTGGTCGCCGGGGTACTTGTGGGCGCGATGATCGGCTGGCTGCTTGATCGCTGGCTGGGAATTTCGCCGTGGGGGCTCATCATATTTTTGTTGCTCGGTTTCGCCGCCGGCGTACTGAACGTGATGCGAGCGGCCGGAATCGTGCGTGAGAGAAATGTGAGCGACTAACGATATGGCCGTCGACCCCATTCACCAATTCCACATCCAAAACCTGTTTCCGGTCGCGAAGATCGGCAACACCGAAATCGTCTTCACCAATTCGGCCGCCTTCATGCTGGCGGCGGTGCTGGCCCTCACGATCTTTCTGGTCGGCGCCACGGCGAGCCGAAGTCTGGTCCCCTCGCGCCTGCAATCGGCCGCCGAGATCGCCTATGAATTCGTGGCCACGACCGTGCGCAGCACCGCCGGCGCCGAAGGCATGAAGTTTTTCCCTTTCGTTTTTTCGATCTTCATGTTCGTGCTCACGCTGAACATGATCGGCCTGATCCCCTACTCCTTCACTGTTACCAGCCACATCATCGTCACTGCTGCGCTGGCGTTCACGGTGTTCTT
Source organism: Pseudolabrys sp. (assembly GCA_035692045.1). Lineage (GTDB taxonomy): Bacteria > Pseudomonadota > Alphaproteobacteria > Rhizobiales > Xanthobacteraceae > Pseudolabrys. Next base: position 23,092 of record DASSIJ010000194.1, read on the forward strand.
TACCGTCCTGATATACGGCTTCGTTCGAAACGGCTGGCACTTCTTTAATCTCTTCGTGCCCAAAGGCGTGCCGGTCTACATCCTGCCGTTGGTCGTAGCGATCGAGATTCTCTCATTTGTGTCGCGGCCGATCTCGCATAGCGTGCGTCTGTTTGCCAACATGCTGGCCGGACACATCACACTTCAGGTCTTCGCCAGCTTCATCATCCTGCTCGGCACAGGTCTTGGTGTCGTTGGCTGGATTGGCGGCGTGCTCCCGTTCCTGATGATTGTCATCCTCTTTGCGCTGGAGACGCTGGTCGCATTCCTGCAGGCCTACGTCTTCGCCATCCTCACCTGCATCTATCTCAACGATGCGATTCACCCCGGGCACTAACGGCCCGAACGAAAAACCAGAAGGAGTTAACTATGGATCCAGTAGCAGCAAAATATATCGGTGCGGGCATCGCCTGTATCGGCATGGGCGGCGCGGGCGTCGGCGTCGGCATCATCTTCGGTAACTATCTGGCCGCCGCTCTGCGCAATCCGTCGGCCGCTCAGGGCCAGTTCGGCAACCTGATCTTCGGCTTCGCGATTACTGAAGCGCTCGGCATCTTCTCGTTGCTGATCGCGCTCCTGCTGCTGTTCGCTCTGTAAAACCGGGGCTTTATCCGCATCGGAGCAAGTGATGGCCGAGACCGCGCATACGACGAGTACTGGTCACCCGGCGGAGGGTGGGCACGGCACCTTTCCACCGTTCCAGTTGGACACTTTCGCCTCGCAGCTCGTCTGGCTGGCGATCGCCTTCGTCCTGCTCTACGTGCTGATGGCCAAACTGGCGCTCCCGCGCGTCGGTGCAATTTTTGATAGCCGGCACAGACACATCGCTGACGACGTAGCTGAGGCCTCCCGGCTGAAAGACGAATCGGACGCCGCTGTCGCGGCTTATGAAAAGGCTCTCGCCGATGCGCGTGCGCGAGCGCAGGCCATCGCCAACGACATGCGCGAGCGGCAGGCGGCGGAGGCCGACCAGCGCCGCAAGACGCTTGAGGGCGAACTCAACGCAAAGCTCGTGGATGCCGAAAATACCATCGCTGCCAGCAAACAGGCGGCGATGTCGAGCGTTCGCGGAATCGCCGAAGATGCGACCCGCGCCATCGTCGAGCGGCTGATCGGCGAGGCTCCGAGTGAACAGGCGGTCGCCGCAGCCGTCACTTCCGTGTTGAAAGGTTAGTAGCCGTGCTGTTGGACGCAGAAACCTGGGTGGCATTGGCCTTCATCGTATTTGTGTCCGGACTCGGATTTATCGGCGTGCACCGCATGCTGGTGAAATCGCTTGACGAGCGGTCGGCCCGCATCAAGGGCGAACTCGATGAGGCCCGCAAGCTCAAGGATGAAGCGGCCCAGCTATTGGCGGAATATCAGGGCAAGCGGCAGGCCGCCGAAAGCGAAGCGCAGGACATCATCGCCGGCGCAAATGCCGAGGCGGAACGCCTCGCCGTGGAAGCCAAGGCAAAGATCGAAGATTTCGTCGCGCGCCGCACCGCGATGGCGGAAACGAAAATCGCTCAGGCCGAGGCGCAGGCGACGGCCGACGTCCGCAGTGCAGCTGCCGAAGCTGCCATCGCGGCTGCAGAGAAGATCCTCACCGCCGAAACCAAGGGGAAGCTCGGCGGGGAGTTGATCGCCAAGGGCATCGAGGACGTCCGCAAGAAGTTGAACTAGGCGCAATCGATCTGCCTGGCTGGTAATCGTCGTTCAGCTTTGACGCGGTTTCGCAGCCGGTTTTGGCTTCGGCTTGCCCCCGGGCTTTTTCTTTTCCTGCGCCGCCGCTGGATCGAAGCCCACGTAGACCACATAGGAATCAATGTTCGCTATCGGCTGCGGCATCGGGAATGAGATCTCCGAGTCGACGTGCGTAAAGGCAACACGGTCGACCGCACCGCCTATAGCCACCTGTACCTGACCGAATCTCGATACGATCGTCTTCGGGTTAACGCCCTCATGTACCACCGCAATGCGCAGCGGCACATCGACCGTGCCGGGACCACCTGCGGGACCGGTAATCACACGACCTTCAATTCCAACTTTCATGTTCATGATGCCGGAATTGACCTGACACTCGCGGGCGGTGCGGACGATCGTCACCTGATAGCGCAGGTCGAGGGCAGACGGCTCACCTTCAGCCGGTTTGCTGCCGATCATCATTGTGGCGGCGCCGGTGCGCACGCTGACGCCGGGACACTCGACATCGGTTGTGGAGTCGGCACCACCCCCGGCATCGGCAGTTGTTGCCTTCGACGACGTGTTGAAAAGGTCGAGCGCGGACGTACTGAACAGATTGCTGGAGCCACAGGCGGCAAGCAGCAGCGCCAGGCCCGACAGTGCCGCAATCGAAGCGCTTACCCGCATCATCTGCCTTGGTCTTCCTACGGCCATTTTTGTCTCGCGTTTCTCGCCGTCATTTCCCGGCAACCTATACAAGCCAACAGTAGTTGGCGACAGCGCTGTTCAACCGACATCGTCCTTGAGCCGCGCATAAAGCAGATGATCCTGCCAGATTCCGTTGATGCACAGATAGCCGCGGGCATAGCCTTCGCGTTTGAATGCGGTTCTTTCCAGCAAGCGGATCGATGCGGTGTTGTCAGGAATGCACGCCGCCTCGAGGCGATGCAGCCGGAGTGTGGTGAAGCCATACGGTATCAACGCGCGCACCGCCGCGGTCATGTAGCCTTTACGTACAAATGGCGCACCGATCCAATATCCAATGCTGCCGGCCTGAGCCACGCCTCGTCGAATATTGGCCAGCGTCAACCCCCCGACCATTGCGTTATCGTCGCTGCGGAAAATCAAAAACGCGTATGCGAGATCACCGCGCTGATCTTCGGCATATCGTTTGAGCCTGCGACGAAAGGCGCCGCGCGTGAGATCGTCAGGCGGCCAGGTCGGCTCCCACGGAGTGAGGAAGGCACGGCTCGTCTCACGCAAGGCTGCCCATTCGGCGAAGTCACCGCTGTGCGGAGGGCGCAATGTGACGCCCGCGCCGGAAATGCCCGGCATCGTATCGTTTGAGCTGACGGTCCTGAAAAACGCCATGGACAAAATCGGCAGAGCGCCCGCGGATCAAGCCGCGCGGCGAACTAGACTTTCAGCGATCGCGGCGGTGCTGGCAAGACCGTTACCGGGGCCGAGCGCCGCGATCGCCGGCTTGGCGCGGCTGATCAAGGCGCGACCGGCGGCACGGGCGCTTGCAATGGTCACTGCATCGACCTTGCTGACGATCTCCTCGAGCGGAATCGGACGTCCATATGCGAGCATTTGCCTCGCCAGCTGGCCTACGCGCGCCTCGGAACTTTCCAGCGCCATCAAAAGCCCTGCCTTCATCTGGGCCTTGGCGCGGTTGACCTCGGTATCGTTCAAGGTCTCGGTGGCATTGGCGATCTGATCGATCACAACGCGCATGAGCTCAGGAGCGTCGGATTCATCCGTGCCGGCATAAAGAGCGAACAAACCGGTATCCACAAAAGGCATATGGAAGGCGTGAATGGCGTAGCACAGCCCACGAACTTCGCGCACTTCCTGAAACAGGCGGGACGACATGCCCCCGCCCAGGACGCTTGTGAAAACCTGCAGGCTATAGAGTTGCTCATCGCGCATGGGCAATCCTTGCAGCGCCATCGCAATGTGCACCTGCTCAAGCTCCCGTGTTTCCACTCTGGTCCCGCCGCGAAAATGCGCAGGTTCCGGTTCCGGAGCGGCCGGGCCCTTGAATCCGGCCAGGCGCTTCTCGACCTCAGCGACGATCGCTTCGTGCTCGACCGCACCGGCTGCGGCGACGACCATGTTGGGGGCACGATAGTTGCGCGATAAATAAGCCCGCAAGCGCGCCGGGTTGAACGAGCGCACGGTATCCGGCGTACCAAGAATGGAACGGCCGATCGGCTGCAGCGGAAATGCCGTTTCCTGCAGGCGATCGAACACAAGATCGTCGGGAGCATCCTCGGTCGCGCCGATTTCCTGCACAATCACGTTTTGCTCGCGCCGCAATTCCTCGCCATCGAAAGTCGGGTCGGACAGGATATCGGACAGAACGTCGAGGGCGAGCGTTACGTCAGCCTTGAGCACTCGCGCAAAATAGCCCGTCGATTCCGCACTCGTTGCAGCGTTGAGATCGCCGCCGACGGCCTCGATCGTTTCCGCGATCTGGCGCGCTGTACGCCGTTTGGTCCCTTTAAACGCCATGTGTTCGAGCAGATGAGAGATACCGTGCTCGTCGGGATTCTCGTTACGGCTGCCGGACCCGATCCATACGCCCAGCGAAGCCGTTTCGAGGTGCGGCATTCGATCGGTCACCACCGACAGGCCGGACGGAAGACGGGTAATTTCAACACTCATGCCGCTGCTCCTTCACGCGCCGCGCGCGAAACTGATGTTACATACCGCTCTACAGCCGTCTGATCCGCCGGCAGCACGGTGATCCGCTCTTTGCGTTTTGCCAGATCAGCGAGCCTATCTGGCAGTGCCGGAACGAAACCACAAGCCGCCTTGACCGCATCGGGGAATTTTGCGGGGTGCGCCGTCGACAGGACGACCATTGGCACCGACGGATCACGCGTTTCCTTTTCGGCCACAGCCAATGCCACAGCGGTGTGCGGATCGACGCAGTAGTCCGCCTCGCGCATCCACGCCCGGATCTCGGCGGCGCACTCCTGCTCATCGGCACGGTCGGCCGTGAACAACGAGCGCAGTTCCTTGAGCGCCTGCGCCGACACCATGAAACGGCCAGACTGCGCCAGCGATCCCATCAAGGCTCGCACAGCAGGAGCATCCCGGCCATAGGCGTCAAACAAGAGACGCTCGAAATTGGAGGAAACCTGAATGTCCATCGATGGCGAGGTCGTCGCGACGACGTCACGGATTTCGTATGCGCCGGTGGCGAAGGTGCGGACTAGGATATCGTTGACATTGGTCGCCACCACCAGGCGGTCGATGGGCAGACCCATTCTGAAAGCAACGTAGCCCGCATAGACGTCGCCAAAATTTCCAGTCGGCACAGTAAAGGCAATCTTTCGGTGCGGCCCGCCGAGCGCCACAGCCGCCGTGAAATAGTAAACCGCCTGCGCAACGACACGCGCCCAATTGATGGAGTTGACGCCGGACAGACGCACGCGGTCCCGGAAGGCGTGATGATTGAACATCGCCTTCACCAGGGCCTGACAATCGTCAAACGTGCCTTCTATGGCGAGTGCATGGACGTTCGTCTCCAGCGCAGTGGTCATCATCCGACGCTGCACATCGGAGATACGCCCTTGGGGGAACAGCACAACCACATCCGTCTGCGCACGACCGCGGAAGGCTTCGATGGCGGCTCCGCCCGTGTCACCAGATGTCGCAACCACGATCGTGGTGCGTTCGGCGCGCTGATGCAGCACATGATCCATCAGCCGGGCAACCAACTGCATCGCCAGGTCCTTGAAGGCAAGCGTCGGTCCGTGAAAGAGCTCGAGCACGAACAGGTTCGGATTGAGTTCGGTGAGCGGTGCCACCGCGGGGTGATGGAAATCGCCGTAAGCCTCGCGCGTCATGCGGGCGAGGTCGGCTTCCGTCACTACGTCGCCGACAAAGGGACGGATCACCTCAACAGCAACCTCGGCGTACGGCTTCCCGGCGAAGCTTTCGATGCTGGCGCGATCGAGGACCGGCCAGCGTTCGGGCACGTAAAGACCCCCGTCGCGGGCAAGGCCCGCGAGCATGACATCGACAAAATCGAGCGAGGGAGCCTCGCCCCGGGTGGAGACGTAACGCATTGATCCGGCTTAATTTTAGGCTTTGTTCACGGCGGTAGTCGTAGTCGCACAGTATCCTTCAGAGCGCCCTTTCACAAGAAACGCTCATTCCGCCCGAAAAGACGGCGTGCGAGCCAAGCGACATAGACACCCGCAAGGGCCAGCGCGAGGCCGAACCAGGTGATGGCATATTGAAGGTGGTTGTCGGGCAGGTGAACTTCCAGCTTGCCCGGTTTCGGCAGGCCGCCCGATGGCACCGGAGCTTCTTGATCAATATAGAACGGCGCCGCCGTCGCCCATTTCTTGAATGTGGCGATTGAATTGGAATCACGCAGGTACCAGATATTTTTTCTTGGATCGTCCGCAGGAGTAAAGGAATTGCGCGGTTCCGGCCAACGCATGACGCCCACCACATCAACGATGCCGTGCGGTGCGCCCTCGGCACGGGTGTCCGGATCCCTGTGATCGTCAGGCACGAAACCACGATTGATGAGAACAATACTGCCTCCGGCGAGTCGCGCCGGCGCGAATACCCAATAGCCCGGCCCCTTCACATCCGGACGCAAGGGCGAACCAGGCGTGTAAACCAGTGCCTCCTCGCCATCGAGGAATTCAGCCGGAAAGGCCACACGACGAAATTCTTCGCCATCCTCGCGAAGCCGGGGCCAGCTCGCGCGCGGCGGCAGATCTTTTGGCGCCTCGCCGAGGCGGGCGTTGAGAGTCGCGATCAGATTTTCTTTCCAGACCTTGCGGTCAAGTTGCCAGACACCAAGTCCGCACAGGATAACAACGCCGACCAGCGCGGCGATGGTCGCGTCGAGCACGCCACTTGTCTTTTTTCTTTGGGTCTTTTTTTTCACGCATCGCCCCGATAGTCCAGACGTCCCTCCGCTGCCTTGTGATGGTACTGCAACGCAATCAAAAGACCCTTGATCAGGCGCAGCGGGACGAGCGTCACGACCAGGATAAGCGGCAGCCACAACGCGGCATGGACCCAATAGGGCGGCTGGTAAACGACCTCTGTCATCAGCGCCGCGAACACGACAATAAATCCTCCAATGAGAATCACGAACACCGCCGGGCCGTCGCCTGCATCAGCGAACCCGTAGTCGAGACCGCAACGTTCGCACGCTGGTCGTAACGACAGAAATCCGTGAAACAGCCTGCCCTCGCCGCAACGCGGACACCGGCCGCGCAGTCCGCGGCCAATCGGCAAATTGTTCGTAGGCGCATTGTCGGTCATGAGGTTACTTCAAGCACCAAAACAAAAGGGCGGCGTAATGACGCCGCCCTTTCCAAAAGGCCATTTGCCAAACTTACTCGCCGTGCGGCACGCCCGAGCCCCAGACGTATATGCAGGCGAACAGGAACAGCCATACGACGTCGACGAAATGCCAGTACCAGGCGGCAAATTCGAAGCCGAGGTGTTGTTTTGGGGTGAAGTGGCCAGCCAATGCGCGGAACAGGCAAACAATCAGGAAGATCGAGCCGATGATGACGTGGGCCCCATGGAAGCCCGTCGCCATGAAGAAAGTGGCGCCGTAGATGTTGCCGCTGAAATGGAAAGCCGCGTGCGAATATTCGTAGGCCTGTACGCACGTGAAGGTAAGCCCCAGCAAAATCGTGAGGATCAGACCCCATTTCAGGCCCTGCCGGTCGTCCTCAAGCAGTGCATGGTGAGCCCAGGTGACGGTGGTGCCGGACGTCAGCAAGATCAGCGTGTTGAGCAGAGGCAAATGCCACGGATCGAATGTTTCGATTCCCTTCGGCGGCCACACGCCACCGGTGGCCGCGATACGGCCGATGTCGTGCACATCGCCGGGAAACAGCGCCGTATTGAAATAGGCCCAGAACCAGGCGACGAAGAACATCACCTCGGATGCGATAAACAGGATCATTCCGTAGCGGTGCGAAATCTGCACCACACGCGTGTGAAAGCCTTCAACCTGAGCTTCGCGAATGACGTCGCGCCACCAGACAACGAAGGTGTAGAGAACGCCGAGCACGCCCAGGCCGAAGACCAGCGGAGCGGCGGCATACATATGATGCATCCAGCTGATGGCGCCGACCGCCATCACGAAGGCGGACACCGAACCGACCGCCGGCCATGGGCTCGGATCGACCAGGTGGTAGTCGTGGTGCTTGGCGTGAGCGTCGGCCATCGTCTTGGTCTCCGTTAGAGTCTATTCGAGTTCTTGTCCGGCGCCTCGGCAACCGGCCGTTCCGGCTCGCGCAGCCGGTAGAATGTGTAGGACAGCGTGATGGTGTTGAGATCATCCTGATCGTGATCCTTTACGATCGAAGGATCAACGTAGAAGACCACCGTCATCTCGCGCGTCTCGCCTGGCTTCAGGCGCTGCTCGGTGAAGCAGAAGCAGTTGATCTTGTCGAAATACGCGCCAACCGTTGGCGGCGAAACATTGTAGGAAGCCTGTGCTGAGATTTCGCGCGCGGCCTCGTTGACGACCTTGTAGCGCACGGTAGCCACCTCGCCGATGCGCACCTGAATGGCGTTTTGCTCCGGCTGGAATTTCCAGGGCAGCCCCGACGTAACGTTGGAATCGAAACGGATGGTCAGCGTGCGGTCAAGGATGTGATCCGGTGCCTTTTCCGCAACCTGGGTGGTGCCGCCGAACCCGGTTGTCTTGCAGAACCAGTTGTACAGCGGCACGGCCGCATAGGCTGCACCGACCATCCCGGCGACGACCGCGCCGCAGCAGGCGGCGACCAGCATGTCGCGGCTCATGGGGCTGCTCATGGGCCTGCTCATGGGCCTACCCATGGGCTTCTTGTCGGAGTTGCGAGAGCGTGCGGTCATCGGTTCCAGCAGTTCGTTCAGATCGGTCGGATCAGGACACCGGGGCCCTTCACCAACGTCATCACGTAAAACAAAATAACAAGCGCGGCGAGTGCGAACGCTATGGCAAGAGACCGTGAACGCCGCGCGCGCTTCTGGGCTTCGGTAAGCACAATGCCGTCGTCGTCGCCTTGGTCATTCATGACGGCCCCGATGTTCACGTTGCCAAACGGACGATCAGCCCGCCCCATCCGCGCTCAACCAGCAGCACCGCAAAAAGCAGAAACAGGTACAGAATCGAAAAGGCGAAAAGATTGCGACTGGCACGTTCCGCCGGCCGCCGTTCGCGCAACACTTGCCATCCCAGCCCCAGCATAATCATGCCTGTCGCGACGGCGGTCGCGCCATAAAGAGCTCCGGTATAGCCGAACATCCAGGGCGCAACGCCGAGCGGGACGAGCACGATCGTATAGAACAAAATCTGTCGGCGCGTCGTCGCATCACCGGAGACGACGGGCAGCATCGGAACTCCCGCGCGCGCATAGTCATCGGCGCGATAAAGCGCGAGCGCCCAGAAGTGCGGCGGAGTCCAGAAAAAGATGATCAGGAACAAAAGAATGGGCTCGAACGACAACGAGCCGGCCACGGCAGCCCAGCCGATCATTGGCGGGAAAGCGCCGGCGGCGCCGCCGATCACGATGTTCTGCGGCGTCGAACGTTTCAGCCAGACTGTGTAGATGACCACATAGAAGAAGATGGTGAAGGCAAGCAGCCCAGCGGCGAGCCAGTTCACCAGTAGGCCGAGCGTTACGATCGCGAAGCCCGCCAGCGTAAGACCGAAGGCGAGCGCCTCGCCCGGCCGAACCCGTCCCATCGGAACCGGCCGGCGAGAAGTTCGTGCCATCACTGCATCGATGTCGGCGTCGTACCACATATTGAGCGCACCGGCCGCGCCGGCGCCGACGGCAATGCAAAGCAGAGCGGTAAATGCTGTCAGCGGATGCAGAGATCCCGGAGCAACGGCGAGGCCGACCAGAGCGGTGAAAACCACGAGCGACATCACCCGTGGCTTCATGAGGGCGATGTAATCGCCAACCGTCGCCAGACTCGGCTCCGCAAAGCCGCTTGCGGTGAGCGGCCCCCGGAGATCTGCGCCTTCGCTGACGAGCGACATGAGCGACGTCGAGGTCCTATTTGATCCGCGGTAACGTTTCGAACTGATGGAACGGCGGCGGCGACGACAGCGTCCATTCCAGTGTGGTCGCGCCGGCACCCCACGGATTGTTACCGGCCACGCGCTTCTTCACGAGGGCTTCGATCAGGCCAAAGAAGAAGATGATCACCCCGAAACCCGAAATATACGAACCGTAGGATGAGATCATGTTCCAGCCGTGGAACGCATCCGGATAGTCCACATAGCGGCGCGGCATCCCGGCGAGGCCAAGGAAGTGCTGCGGAAAGAACACCAGATTCACCCCGACGAAGGTGACCCAAAAGTGCAGCTTTCCGATGGTCTCGTTGTACATGTAGCCGCTCATCTTCGGGAACCAGTAGTACCAGCCGCCGAAGATGGCGAAAACCGCGCCGAGCGAAAGCACGTAATGGAAGTGCGCCACAACGTAATAGGTATCCTGCAGGACGCGATCGACTCCGGCGTTGGCCAGCACGACGCCCGTGACTCCTCCCAATGTGAACAGGAAGATGAAGCCGAGCGCCCATAGCATGGGCGTACGAAACTCGATGGATCCGCCCCACATGGTGGCAATCCAGGAGAAGATCTTCACGCCGGTCGGCACCGCGATCACCATGGTGGCCGCGATGAAATAGGCCTGAGCGCCCGTCGACATTCCGACCGTGTACATGTGATGCGCCCAGACCACGAAGCCGATGCCCCCGATGGCAACCATGGCATAGGCCATGCCGAGATAGCCGAACACCGGCTTGCGGCTGAACGTAGCGACGATCTGGCTGATCATGCCGAAGCCGGGCAGGATCAGGATGTACACCTCCGGATGTCCAAAGAACCAGAACAGGTGCTGGTAGAGAATTGGATCACCGCCGCCTTCCCCTGAGAAGAAAGTCGTGCCGAAATTGCGGTCCGTCAGCAGCATGGTGATGGCACCCGCAAGAACCGGAAGTGCCAGCAAAAGCAGGAACACGGTCACTAGAATTGACCATACGAACAGCGGCATTTTATGCAGGGTCATGCCCGGCGCGCGCATGTTGAAGATGGTCGTGATGAAGTTGATAGCCCCGAGGATCGATGACGCACCGGCAAGATGCAGCGACAAAATACCGAAATCGACCGCTGGGCCGGGATGGCCGCTGGTCGACAGCGGCGCGTAAAGAGTCCATCCGGCGCCGACGCCATTGGAGCCCGGCTCGCCTTCGACAAATACCGACGTAATCAGCAAGGCGAACGATGCCGGCAGCAGCCAGAACGAAATGTTGTTCATGCGCGGGAACGCCATGTCCGGCGCGCCGATCATCAGCGGAACGAACCAGTTGCCGAACCCTCCGATCATCGCCGGCATCACCATGAAGAAGATCATGATCAGGCCGTGTGCGGTGACGAACACGTTGAATTCGTGCGGCGTCGGGAAAATCTGGATACCGGGATTCTGCAATTCGAGCCGGATACCGATCGACAACAAGCCACCGATCACACCTGCGACCAGCGCGAACACCAGGTACATCGTGCCGATGTCCTTGTGGTTGGTCGAATACACAAAGCGCCGCCATCCGGTCGGATGGTGCTCGTGGGCCTCGTGTGCAATGTGCACGTCGTGTGCGCTGCGCGCAGTAGGCGTATTGCTAGCCATCGCTATTGTCCTTCGACTTCGTCGTTGTCGCCCGCGTATTCGTCAGTCCGCAACGCCAGCCGCGGCCACCGCGGTCGGACGACTGCCATCGGTTGCGAATTTCTTCTTCGCCTGCTCGATCCATGCGGTGTAGTCCTTGTCGTTCACCACGCGCACCATGATCGGCATGAAGGCGTGATCCTTGCCGCAAAGTTCGGAACACTGACCGTAATAGATGCCTTCACGCTCAGCCTTGAACCATGTCTCGTTGATACGGCCCGGAATCGCATCGATCTTGATGCCGAACGCCGGGACCGCAAATGCATGAATGACGTCAGCGCCCGTGGTCAACACGTGCACCACCTTGTTCACCGGCACCACCATCTCGTTGTCGACTGCGAGCAGGCGCGGCTGGCCCGGCTTCAAGTCCTTCTCCTGCACCATGAGCGAGTCGAACTCTAATTTGTTGTCCGGATAGCTGTAACTCCAGAACCATTGCTTGCCGGTGGCCTTTACAGTCACGTCGGCTTTGGGCGCGTTGAGCTGAAAGAACAGCAGGCGGAACGACGGCACCGCGATCGTCACCAGGATAAGAACGGGGACGACCGTCCAGATTACCTCGATGAAGGTGTTGTGCGTCGTGCGCGAGGGTACCGGATTGCTCCGGGCATTGAACTTCACCACGACGATGACAAGCAGAGTGAGGACGAAAAGCGTAATCGCCGTGATCACCCAAAGCAGGAAATCGTGGAACCAGATGATGTCGTCCATCACCGGGGTAGCGCCTTTCTGCATGCCAAGCTGCCACGGTTGCGGCTGGCCGCTTGTCGCGGCCACTGCCGCGCCGACGCCAAGTACCGTCACGCTCGTAATTATGAATGCGACCAACCGCTTGAGCACCAGCATTGTTCAATGCGCTCCTTCGACGAGAAATCGGCCTTGTTCAGGCCCCTTTGCCGCCCACCACCGGTATGATGTTCGGCGCGGCCCGCTGAGCACGGCATTTGCCACGGGCGTGGCAGCTTGGGCGGTGCGGCGGGACGGGGGGAAATCCCGGCCTCTCAAACCACAATTCCAGCCCTCCCGCAATGCGCCTCATGACCTCGTCCATGCGACAATCGGCGTATCCAAAATGAGCGTCTGGACCGCCTTTACAGGCACCACACCGGCGCTATGAAGCTCCCGGCCCCGGGGCCCCTTGCTTGACAGGATCAGCCGGGCATGAACCTACGAGAGTGAATAAAATGCCGTCCGGACCGCGATTCGCACTTGCTTCTTGCACCCCCAGCGAGCGCGACCGGACGCCAAGGGATAGGACGATGGGAATTTTAGAGGGTAGCTGGCAGGCCTTGGCCGGCAGACTGTGGTTTGCGGTGACATTGCTGGTTGCGCTGCCGGCGCTCGTACCCCCCGGGAGCGCGCTCGCTCAGGGCGCGGTCAAGTCCGTACACAAGGACTGGCAGATTCGCTGCGATACGCCGCCGGGCGCCAAGGCCGAGCAATGCGCGCTGATCCAGAGCGTGACGGCCGAAGACCGCGCCAATGTCGGCTTGACCGTGATCGTGCTCAAGACCGCCGACCAGAAAAGCCGGCTGATGCGCGTGGTAGCGCCGCTTGGCGTGCTGCTGCCTTCCGGCCTCGGGCTCAAGATCGACCAGGCCGATATTGGACGGGCCGGGTTCGTGCGCTGCCTGCCGAACGGATGCATAGCCGAAGTCGTCATGGATGATGAACTGCTCAAGAAACTGCGCACCGGCAAGACGGCGACTTTCATCATCTTCCAGACGCCGGAAGAAGGTATTGGCTTTCCGATGAGCCTCGCCGGTTTCGGTGAGGGCTACGACAAGCTGCCCTAATTTCCCCGTCGGGCCATCCCGAAGCCGGGCGGGTGCCCACAATTGAGGCTCCCCGCGCCACCTGCCCAACCTTGAATTGCTCATCTGCACCTGCGCACTATTGGCCTCGCCAATATTGATGGCCGCACAGACCCGCGAACAAGCGGGCAACGAGCATTCTAAGGCCAGGGAGGACGCCATGATTCGACGCGGGTCACTGCGGGCCTTTGCCACGTCGGCACTGCTCCTGATTTCGTCAGCGGCAACACCGACCTACGCTGCTGATGCGCTTCGTATTGGACTCAGTCTCAGCCTGACCGGGCCGACCGCGCCAGCCGGCAAGCAAGTGCTGGCCGGCCTCGAAATCTGGCGCGACGATATCAACGAGAAAGGCGGCCTGCTCGGCCGCCCGGTGGAGCTCGTTTATTACGACGATCAAGGCAGCCCGGCGAACGCGCCGGGAATATATGAAAAACTGATGGGCATCGACAAAGTCGACCTCTTGATTGGCCCCTACAGCACCAACGTCATCGCCGCCGCCATGCCGGCAATCATTCAGCGCAAGCGCACGACAATCGGAATTTTCGGACTCGGCGCAAACAAGGCATTCCACTATCCGAATTACTTCTCGATGAATTCGCAGGGGCCCTCCCCGGCCAACTATTCGAAATGCGTATTTGATCTCGCTGCCGAGCAGACGCCGAAACCCGTCCGCGTGGCCTTGATCGGCGCGGAAGTGGAGTATTCACACAATGCGCTCGTCGGCGCACGCGAGAATGCAAAGGCGCTGGGGTTCGAGGTCGTGATCGAACGGACCTATCCCCTCTCCACGACGGACTTCACGCCGATCGTGCGCGCGATACAGGCTGCAAATCCGGATGTCGTGTTCGCGGCTACGTTGCCGGTCGATACAGCCAGCATTATCCAGGCTGCGCGGGAAATTCAGTTCAAACCGAAACTGATCGGCGGTGCCATGCTTGGCCTGCTGGTAACGGGGATCAAACAAAAGCTTGGCCCCGCCATCAACGGATATATCAGCAACGAGTTCTATATACCGGCGCCCAGTCTGCAATTCGCCGGCACCGCAAGGATGATGCAGGAATATCAGAAACGCGCGCAGGCCCTTGGCACCGACCCGCTCGGCTATACCTATCCGCCTTACTCATATGCCGCAGGGCAAATTCTTGCGGCGGCCGTGACTGCAACCAAATCACTCAACGACGAAACAATTGCCGCGTATCTTCGGAAAACCACTTTCGACACCGTGATCGGACCGATCGCATTCGGTCAGGATGGCGAATGGACCACCCCGCGCATCATCTGCATCCAGTTCCAGGGAATCAGCGGCAACGGCCTCGATCAGTTCAAGGATTGGACACGCCAAGTCGTGGTCTATCCGCGTGAATACAAGGCAGGAAATCTGATCTATCCGTTCGAAAAAGCTGCACAGTAGTTCGAAAACAAAAGAAAACTTGTCATGAACCTTGGATTTGTCGGCCTCGGCGCCATGGGGCAGCTGATTGTGCCGCGCCTGATGGCGGCGGGTCATGACGTTACAGGCTGGAACAGATCGAAGGCCAAGGCCGAAGCACTGATCAAGTCCGGCATGCATTGGGCAGATACGCCGCGGGCCGTGGCTGAGCAATCCGAGCTTGTGTTCTCGATCGTGACCGATTCCAAGGCCGTGCGCGCGGTCGCCTTGGGTAAGGACGGCATTGTCGCTGGCCTGCGCAAGGGCGGCATTTACATCGATATGAGCACGATCGAGCCGGACGAAAGCCGCGCGGTCGCGGCTGAATTCGTCAAGGCCGGTTCGATCATGCTGGACGGACCGATCTCCGGCTCACCGGTTACGGTCACGCAGGGCAACGCCTCAATAATGATCGGCGGCGACGAGAAGGCTTTTGCGTTCGCCAAGCCAGTGCTGCTCGCGATCGGCCCGAAGGTGATACGCATTGGCGATAACGGGCTCGCCTGTCAGATGAAAATTGCGATAAATCTTTTGTTGATGGTCGAGGTTATCGCCTTCGGCGAAGCAGTTGCGCTGGCCGAAAAAGGCGGTGTCGCCCGCGATGTTGCGCTTGATGCCGTTCTCAAGAGCGTAGCAGCATCACCGGTGCTTGGTTATCGCGGGCCGTTCATTCTTGAGGGAAAAATGCCCGCGGTGCCGCTTGCCGACGTGACCTTGCAGCAAAAGGACATGATGTTGGCGCTCAATCTCGGCCGCACCATGGGAAGCCCAGTGCCACTGGCGGCTGCGGCCAACGAAATGATGAACGCTTGCCGCGGGATGGGATTGGACAGCAACGATTTTGTCGTTGCACATCAAGTCTACCGCCGCTTGGGAGGACAAGCATGACGTCGCAAGGCGAGAGAATCGGAGCTGCACTCGCGAAAGTCGTCAAAGGCGCGGCGGCGAAATTGAAGGAGGGAGACGCCGCACCGGTGATGTACCGCACCAATCTCCGTGACGTACCGAAGGTCGAGGGCCTGAAACGAGACGATGGCTGGGTCGACATGCAAGTACAGTTCCTGATCGACAAGAAGTCCGCAGGGGCGGACCACGTGGTCGGCTGGACTGTGCTAAAACCAGGCGCGCGTCATGAAAATCACCGCCATCGGAACTGCGATGAATTTTTCATCGTGCTCAAGGGTCATGGGATGATCTACACCGACCACGGAGACAAACCGTCAGTCGAAGGCGACGTTGTGTATTCGCCGCGCGGCTGCTGGCACGGCTTCAACAATACTTCGAATGAAGACGTCGTTCTTGTCTGGGGCTGGATGGGTGCGGGCTCCATCGAGGCGTCGGGATACGAGGTCCATCCCGAGAGTCACAAGTGAATCCCTGGGACCCTCCCCACATCAAGAAAGGCATGGTCGCGCAGCTCGCAAAACGGCGCGAGCGCATTGCCGCGGGTGAAAAGCCAATTGGCTGGAAAGTCGGCCTGGGTGCGCCTGCGACCATGCTGAAAATGGGACTTTCAGCGCCAATTGTCGGCTTCCTGATGCAGCGCGCCCAGCTGCCGTCGGGCGGCACGGCGTCGCTCAAAGGCTACAGCAGGCCGGTGGCCGAACCGGAAATCTGCGTGCGCATGGCGCGCGACCTGCAGCCCGGCGCTTCAGCCGATCAG
>DASSIJ010000195.1:0-21273 GCA_035692045.1 Pseudolabrys sp.
AATATTCATTTGACCAATCTTGAAATCCGGGCAGGCCGTGCGCTCAAGGAGGCGCTCGAGAATTTCGCCGATCGCCTCGCGCTTGAAGAAGCACGCGCATTTGCCACTTTGATCAACCAGTCGATCGATCTCGGATCGAGCATCACCGACGCAATGCGTGTCTACAGCGATGACATGCGCCACAAGCGACTCTCGCGCGCCGAGGAAAAGGCTTATGCGCTGCCGGCCAAGCTGGCCGTGCCGATGATGGTCTGCATCTTCCCGGTGCTGTTCGTGGTCATTCTGCTGCCTGTGATCGTGCGCCTGCACGTCGGAGGCTATTTCTAGGAGGGTGCGCGCCGTCACGCGGTCAGTCCCTACCGCGCCCGGGCACGGCGCATCTGAATACCAGCAGCGGAACCCAATGAAGGTATTCTTAACCATCCTCCCCTAGCTTTGACGGCGTCCCGTTACCGCGCGGCTCCGCAAGGCGTTGGCATGCTTATTGGATTTGCCCGAGGGTTGGTCATTATCGTCGCCGCCCTCTGGCTGGCGGGGTGCAGCACCTCCAACAATTTTTCCCCCAGCTTTTCCAATCTGTTCGGTTCCAGGCCACCATCGGATGAGGCCTCCGCCGCACAGGCGAACGCCGAAATATCCGAGCCGGAAAAGCCCATCGATGAGACCACCACCGGCACGGTGCCGCCGCCGTTGGGCGCGCGACCAACCACGCCCGGCTTGCTCGGCAGCGACCCATACGACGAACTGAGTCTCGGCAAGAAGTATTATCGCTCGAACAACTACGGCATCGCCGAGAAACATTTCCGCCGTGCCGTCGAGTCGCATCCGCGCGACGCGGAGGCCTGGCTCGGCCTTGCCGCGTCCTATGATCGCTTGCGGCGTTTTGATCTTGCTGACCGCGCCTATGGTCAGGCGGTCGGCATCCTTGGACCGACGGCCGAGATTCTGAACAACCAGGGCTATTCGTATATGTTGCGCGGCGACTACAAACGCGCGCACGCGGCGCTTGTGGCTGCGCAGCGCAAGGATCCCACCAACAAATATGTCCAGAACAACCTGCGCCTTCTGGAGGAGAGCTATCGCAAGGGCAAGGCCATCGAGTAAGGCCTCTACGATAGCGAATTTGCCGACACCGCAGCCCGGACTGGACTAAATTCCGCAATCGATTGTTATCGACAGGCGCCACGAAAATCTCGCGGTGCGGGTGCAAGGGCCGTAGCGCCTCTGCGCCGTCTCGACTACGATCCCGCGCGAACCGGCGCAGACCGGTCACAACATTCGGTCCCGAGGGGAGGAACCAATGGCTTCCGCAGTGAATGCCGGTGCACGTCTCGACCGGCTGCCAATCTCATCGTTTCAGTACCGTATTTTTTGGCTGGTCGGCGCCGGCATGTTCTTCGATGGCTACGATCTTTATGTCGCTGCAGGCGTCCTTGCCTCAACGACGCAAACCAAGTTCTCAACACTACCGCAGAACCTGCAGTTTATTTCCCTGACGTTCGTCGGCATGACGATCGGCTCGTTTGTCACAGGTTTTGTCGGCGACAAATATGGCCGGCGGTTTACGTATCAGATCAATCTTCTGGTGTTTGGTCTTGCATCAATCGCGGCTGCTTTCGCGCAAGACATGACGCAACTGATCATCTGCCGCTTCATCCAGGGTCTGGGCCTCGGCGCGGAAATTGTCGTCGGCTACTCGACGCTGACTGAATTCGTGCCGCCGGAAACGCGCGGGCGCTGGCTTGCATTCATGGCGTTTCTTACAGTGTGCGGATTTCCAGTCACCGCCATTCTGGGTTACCTGATCATCCCGACGTGGGGCTGGCGCCCGATGTTCATCATTGCCGGGCTTGGCTCTCTGGTCGTCTGGTATCTGCGCAAGAATTTGCCGGAGTCACCGCGTTGGCTGGAGGCGCAAGGCCGTACCGCCGAAGCGGAAGCCCTGATGCAGACCATCGAGAAAGAAGTCGCGTCGGTGGCTGGGCCGCTGCCGCCACCGAAAACAGCGGCGCCGATTCCCCAACTCACGGCAGCCGCAATGTTCAGGCCGCCGATCCTGCAGCGCCTGCTGGTCGGAAGCTGGTGCCTGATCACGATCAACACGCTGATTTTCGGCTTCGTAATCTTTCTGCCGCAGTTCTTTCTGCGGCAAGGCCTGACCATCGCCAACTCGCTTGGCTATACGGTGGTGCTCGCTGCAGCATCGCTGGTTGGCTGCGCATTGGGTGCCTATCTTTCCGACGCGATCGGCCGGCGTTGGAGCATCATCACCGGCTCCATCTTCACCATCGTGTTCGGCTGGATATACGCTCGCTTTAACGCGAGCTCGGATCCGGTGACGGTGCTCAGTGTCGGGGCGGTGCTGATCGTTGCGATCTACATCCAGACCGCCCTGTTGTTCGGCGTCTATACGCCGGAGCTTTTTCCGACCGAAATACGTCTGCGCGCGAACGGTATCTGCAACACGCTCGGCCGTGCCGCGACCGTGGTCTCGCCATTCGTGGTCGGCTATCTGATGGTGAACTATGCGCTTCCAGGGGTGATCTGGCTGATGATCGGACTGGTTTTGGTGCAGATCGCTGCGGTTTATTTCTGGGGTGTCGAACCGGCGAAACGATCACTCGAAGGGCTCGATCCCAAGCTCGCCTAGCCAGGCAGGGGTTGCACTATGATCGGCCGCCTGAATGCCGGGTGGCCGACGTCCTGAGGACGACCAGCACGAATGAGCAGTTTGCGGCCAGTCACCGTCATCACCGGGGCCTCAGCGGGGATCGGCGTGGCGCTGGCCCGTGTATTCGCGCAGCACGGCCATGAACTGGCGCTGGTTGCCCGGCGCGAAGACAGATTGCACGCGCTGGCCGAGGAAATCGCAGGGACCGGCGCGCGCCGGCCAATCGTCATCGCAGCCGATCTCTTCAAAACCGGCGCTGCGCGGCTGATTGGCGAGGCTCTGACGGCACAAGGCGCCGAGCCGCAATTTGTCGTCAACAACGCGGGCTTTGGCCTGGTCGGGCCAGCCGGCACACTGGATCGCGACGAACAGCTGCAAATGATCGACCTCAATGTGCGGGCGTTGACGGAGTTGTCGCTGGCTTTTGTCGACAGCCTCGCGCGCCACCGCGGCGGCCTGCTCAACGTCGGTTCGATGGCCGGATTTCTGCCAGGACCGGGTATGGCGGTCTATTACGCCGGCAAGGCCTACGTGCTGTCGTTCACCGAAGCGCTGCATAGCGAGCTTGGCGCGCGCGGCATACGGGTTGCCGTTCTGTGTCCGGGCCCGGTGCCGACTGAATTTGCGGAGCGCGCCGGCATTCGTGACGGCCTGGCGCCCAGTATTCTGACGCAATCGGCAGACTTTGTCGCACAGGCAGGTTATCTCGGCCTGATGGCCGGCCGTCGAACAATCGTGCCAGGCCTCATCAACAAGCTGGTCACCATGTTGATCCGCATGATTCCGCGCAGCTGGCTCCTGCGGCTTGTGGACCGGCGGCAAAGCCGGCGCAGGTCCGCCCAGCGGACATAGCCGCGTCCCTGCTGCTCATATTGCAAACGCCGGTGAAGCGGTTAGTAGTCACCAGCGTGCAAACGCGCCGAATCGCATGTTGAAACCCGTACTTCTTATCCTGCACCAGGAGCATTCATCGCCCGGCCGCGTCGGCCAGACGCTGGCAAAGCTCGGCTATCCGCTCGACATTCGACGGCCGCGATTTGGCGATCCTCTGCCCGAGACAATGGAAGAGCATGCCGGCGCGGCTATCTTCGGCGGGCCGCAAAGCGCCAATGACAATGAAGAATTCCTGCGGCGAGAGATCGACTGGATCGGCGTTCCGCTGCGTGACAAAAAGCCATATCTCGGCATTTGCCTCGGTGCGCAGATGATGGCGCGCCATCTTGGTGCGCCGGTCTATCCACATCCCCAAGGCCACGCCGAGGTCGGCTATTATCCAATCCGTCCGACAGAGGCTGGACGCAGCGTCTGTGCGGATTGGCCCGACCACGTCTATCAGTGGCACCGTGAAGGTTTCGATTTGCCTTCCGGAAGCGAGTTGCTGGCTGAAGGCGATGCTTTCTCCGTCCAGGCATTCCGCTTTGGTACCGGTTACGCGCTGCAATTTCACCCGGAAGTGACGCATGCGATGATGTACCGCTGGCTCGTGCGCGGCGCGCATCGCATGGAATTGCCTGGCGCCAAACAGCGCCACGAGCATATCGCCGACCGTGCGGTCCACGATCTGGCCTCGCGCAATTGGCTGAGCGCCTTCATCGACCACTGGATCCGGCGTGCACCAACCGACTCGTAAAAAAGTATCGGCGGCGGGGTACTGCTGCCGTTGGCGTGGCCATTGACAAATCGCCATCCAAGCTGATCGTTGAAGCGGGTGAGGGGGGAATCAATGTCCACACGGAGGCGTGTGAGTGGTTGATCCCAACGAACACAGCCATTCTGTCGCGCGGCCCGTTCCCTCGGTCCTGAGCGCGATGCTGCGCGCATCCGACGGCATTCTCGAACTGCTGCCGATCGCGACCTTCATCTGCGATGCGAAGGGTACGATCCTCCAATATAATCGTCATGCCGTGGCGGTTTGGGGCAGTGCGCCGGCGCCGGGCCAGACCCACGAAGAATTCCGGGAGAGCATTCGTTTCTTCGAACTCGATGGAACACCCGTCGCGCGTTCGATGGTTGCCGAGGTTCTGGACGGCGGCACGCCGGTACGAGACGTCGAGCGCATCGTGGAGCATGCCGACGGCACCCGCCTGATTGTCTCCGTCAACATCGATCCGCTGCGCAACGCAAGAGGGGAAGTCGTCGGCGCGGTCAACTGCTTTCTCGACGTTACGGACCGCAAGCGGGCAACCGCTGCGCTCGAACGGTCGCGCCTGCTCGCGCTCGAACAAGAGCAGCGACTCGCCGCGACTTACGAACATGCGGCCATCGGTATTTCCGAAATTGCGCCCGATGGTCGTTTCCTGCGCGTCAACGAGGCGATTTGTGTGATCACGGGGTACAGCCGCGACCACCTCCTCACAAATAGATTGTTCACCCACACCCACCCCGATGACGCCGATCCCGATCGCGAAGGATTCCGCAAGCAGGTCGCCGGCGAGCTCGAATTTTATTCGGTGGAGAAACGCTTCATTCGCAAGGATGGGCGCGTGATCTGGCTTTCGGTGCGCTCCTCGCCCGTCCGTGGCGCAGACGGCAGGCTTCTTTACGTCGTGCGTGTGGTGCAGGACATCACCGAACGCAAGGCGGCGGAGCAGCGGCAAAAATTGCTGATGGACGAATTGAACCACCGCGTGAAGAACACGCTGGCGACAGTGCAGTCGCTTGCCTCGCAAACCGCACGCACGGCACACACGCCCGCCGTTTTTCGCGAGCGTTTTGAAGGCCGGCTGATCGCTCTGTCGAAGGCTCACGACCAGCTCACCAGCCATCACTGGGAGAGTGCTGATCTCCGCGAACTTCTGTCAGGGAGTCTCGCGCCCTATGCCGGGGCTGGTCCGGAACGGGTCGTCCTGCGCGGCGAGGACGTTGTGTTGCGGCCGCGCGCCGTACTGACGCTGGCGATGGCGGTGCATGAACTCACGACCAATGCCGCAAAATATGGCGCATTGTCGGTGCCTGGCGGCCGAATTGAAATTCATTGGCAGCCGGTGCGTACCGACAATGCCCGTCCGGTTCTGCACATCGATTGGCTCGAGCACGGTGGGCCGCCGGTGACCGACCCGGCGCAAATCGGCTTCGGCTCCAAGTTGATCGAAGGCAGCATCGCGGCCGAGCTCGGTGGCACGGCGCGCCTTGCCTTTGAGCCGCAAGGCCTGCACTGCGAAATTGTCATTCCGCTGCAGAATGCGGTCGTCGATTTCCGGACCAAAACCGGCGAGGACTGATCGCCTTGGAAAGCAAAAAGTCTCTGGATCGCTGATGTCCCGAGGCGACATGTAAAATGTCTCCTCAAACGGCGCAAGCCGGGCGCGTCAAATTTGGAAGGACTAGCGCTCCCACCGAATGGCTGCGATCCGAGGATCACTAGCAAACGCCTTTCGGCCGAAATCCAAGGTTTGTTCTGGCATCTCGCAGAACGCCCGCGCACCATTGTTTCCGAGTAAAATGCGCCAACTCTGAAATGCGACGGGATTAGGATTGGCGAAGGCTCTGCATGTCAATAAAGCAATATTTGTTCTGTTTTTGGGATCGCGAGTCGACGCATATTTAATTAGTTCGATGTCCGCGCCGCGAGCCAAATCAGCAAGTTCTTGGCATTCGTCATATCGAGTTAGATGCATCCATGCGGCTGTTCGGTTGTCGAACGGAGACCGCGTCAAATCAACTGATCTCGCGGTCGCGTACTCAACTGCAAAAGCTGTATGTTCGCTCGCGTTTGCTGGCCGTTTGGTGTCAGGGGAATCATGGAAAAAAAAGAGTAGTCGACGAAAGCACGTCTCGGCGATCGCGGTATCCGGATTCTCAGAAGCGTAAAAAACAGCGGGCGTATGACCAGCCCTTCTAAATCGCGACCCATCTGGATATGGGGCGCCATAGCGAAAAGGCGTTTTGAGCAAAAAATGCAAATGCTGGCATTCGGGAGGAATGGTTGGCTTCGTCTTCTCAATTGCCTCTTCTAGAACAGCTTGCTCGGCTGTGGTGTCCGTAAGTTTGGCCGTCGATATTCGATGCTGCGGTTCAACGACTCGCCAGCATCTGTCCACCGCACGCCGCGAATTAGACGATAGCTCTTCGAGAGTCGAGATAACCGATGACATTCGTTAGGCCCGAAACAGACTGAATTATTTCAAGAGGAACGCCATCAAAAGCCCTATTGGAGTTTTTTAGCCAATCAGCCGCGACAGAGTCATCTCCGCCAACGATTGCATCGAGAGAGCGATAGAATCGTACGAACAATACGGCGAGTTCAAAAGCCTTTTGCCCCCGCTCAAGCGTAAACTCACCCTTACGCATACGGGAAATGGTTGGTTCGGAAAGACCAACTATTTTAGCCAGTACGTTATTTTTAATTTCAAGATGATCCGCAGCGCGAAGAGTGGCTTTCGTAACAACCGCAGATTCTTTAGGAGCGTCATCTGGGCGTGGGTCAACTCGTCTCATGACATCCTCCCACTCGTACAATGGCAATCAAATAACATATGTTCCTTTCTATAGGAAGAGATTTATCTTCCTACAGAAATATTTAGTGTTAACTATTTCTTGTTAAATACTCGATTCTGTAGGAAAATTATCCTATGAACCGCACCTAGTGTCAACCGCCCTCCCGACTCATCGATTTTAGCGGTAGGTGGTGGAGCCGAGGGGATTTGAACCCCTGACCTCCTCATTGCGAACGAGGCGCTCTCCCAACTGAGCTACGGCCCCGCCAAAGCAACGACAAACGTCGTTACACAGGAAAATGCGGCGAGTGGCCGCCATTTAGGACCAGGTGTTTGGCCTGTCAAGGATACGGGCACACTGCTGCCAGTCCGCTTGTTCAAGGCCATCCGACCCGCTACTTTGCGCGCGGTTTGCGAACAGGCGGACACTCATGCGCGCAGTACTCGATATCATTCTGTTGATCCTGCAGGCCTACATTTGGCTCTTGATCGCCGCTGCGGTCCTGTCCTGGCTGATCGCCTTCAACGTGGTCAATACTCACAATCAGGTTGTCGCGACGATCGCCGAGTTCCTCTACCGCATTACCGAGCCGCTGCTGCGGCCGATACGTTCGCTGTTGCCTAACCTTGGTGGCATCGATGTGTCGCCTGTGATCCTGATCCTGCTCATCCTGTTTATCGAAAACGTGATCATCCGTTACATCTATCCGAACGTGTTCTAGCGCATGGTGGGCAAGCCCTGGTCGCTGACGGCCAGTGGGATCTCGCTCACGATCCGGCTGACTCCAAAAGGCGGGCGCGACGCGATCGATGGCGTGGATGTGCTTGCGGACGGGCGTCCCGTCCTCAAGATTCGGGTCCGTGTGGCGGCAAGCGACGGCGAAGCCAACGCTGCCATGGCGCGGCTGATTGCAAAGGCAATGGACGTCCCATCGCGTGACGTCATTCTGGCTGCCGGTGCGACGGGCCGGATCAAGCGACTCGTGATTGCGGGCGACCGCCCGAAACTTGTGGCGGCGCTGGAGAATATCATTGAGACGAGATAGCAGTTATTGTCATGGCCGGGCTCGCCCCGGCCATCTCGCCTGAGGGACGCACGGCCGCATCGAAATAATCGGGATCGCCGGGACAAGCCCGGCGATGACAGCACGATGAGCGCGCGCATTATTGACGGCAAGACAATTGCGGCCGACCTGCGGGGCAAGGCCGCCGATGCCGCGCACCGGTTGCGCCGTGATCGCGGTATCGTGCCCGGGATCGCCGTTGTGCTGGTTGGGGATAACCCGGCCAGCGAAGTGTATGTCCGCAATAAATCCAAGGCGGTAGCGGAAGCGGGCATGCATGCCTTCGACCACAAGCTGTCTTCGGCAACAAGCGAAGCCGAGCTGCTCGGTGTCATCGCCGGGCTCAATGCCGATGAGGAAGTCAACGGCATCCTGGTTCAGTTGCCGCTGCCCAAGCAAATTGACGCCCATAAAATCATCGCCGCAATCGATCCCGCCAAAGACGTGGATGGATTCCATCCGCTCAACGCAGGCCGGCTTGCCAGCGGCTTGCCGGCCCTGGCGCCATGCACCCCATTGGGATGCGTGCTCCTGGCCAAGACAGTCAATGAATCGCTCGCCGGTTTCGAGGCGGTGGTCATCGGCCGCTCCAATATTGTCGGAAAACCGGTAGCGCAATTGCTGCTGGCGGAGAACGCGACCGTGACCATTGCTCATTCCAAAACGAACGACCTTCCTTCGGTCTGCCGCCGCGCTGACCTGCTCGTTGCCGCGATGGGTCGTCCGGAAATGGTCCGCGGCGATTGGATCAAGCCTGGCGCGACTGTGATTGATGTCGGCATCAACCGCATTCCACGGGAAGGCGGCAAATCGCGCATTGTCGGGGACGTCGCCTATGGCGAAGCTGCGAACGTCGCTGGCGCGATTAGCCCGGTACCCGGCGGGGTCGGACCGATGACGATTGCGTGCCTGCTGCTGAATACCTTGCGCGCCGCATGTGCGCAGAAAGGATTGCCGGCGCCGAAGGTATGATTACGCCTGCCAGGCGTAGGCGACCTTGTCGAGCGTCTTGGCGCCAAAGCGTTCCGAGGAGCGCGCTACCGCACGGCCGCCGAGCGTACGATAAAATTCCATCGCCGGCTCGTTGTCGGAAAGGGCCCACACCACCAGGCTCTTCAGACCGCTCTGGTTCAAATCCTTACGCGCGGCGGAAAACAGGCGACGGCCAAACCCGAGTCCCTGAAACTCGGGACGCAAATAGATCTCGTAAATCTCGCCGTCATAAAACAGGCTGCGTGCGCGGTTGCGACCGTAATTGGCGTAGCCGGCAATGCGTTCGCCAAATTGAAGGATGGTAATGCGGCTGCCTTTCCGGATGGCCGAGTCCCACCAATCCGGACCGCGGCGGTTGATGAGCTTGTCGAGCTCGTTGCCCGGAATGATACCCTGATAGGCCGCGCGCCACGCCTCGTCATGCGTCTCCGCGACGTCTACCGCGTCCGCTGATTTCGCGCGGCGAATCTCTATGAGGGTCGTCGTCATTTCGCGATAGAAGCAATGAAATTTACGGCCTTCAAGCCCTATCGTTAATGATGGGTTAACGGTGTGGATTACTGGTCACAGGCGTAAAAACTGCAGCAGCGATGCGAGGAAAATGATGCTCACGCGGCTGATTGAGTTGAGACCGGGCGAGTTCCCCGCGCCCGCATGGGGCCGGGCCGACCGTGATGGGCGATGTCGGGGCGCCAGGTGATTCGGCGGATTCGATTCGAACTGGATTGAGGCGGACTATCCATCGGCAGAAAAGCGGTAGCGGCCGCCGGCACCCTCACACCGTCTCGGCCTCTTTCTTGCGCTCTTCTTTCTTGCGGTCGTTCTCGTCGAGCAATTTCTTGCGCAGGCGGATCGACTTTGGTGTCACCTCGACCAGCTCGTCGTCCTCGATATAGGCCAGCGCCTTTTCCAGCGTCATCCGGATCGGGGGTGTGAGGCGAACGGCTTCATCCTTCGAAGTGGTGCGGATGTTGGTGAGTTTCTTGCCCTTGAGCACATTGACGATCAGGTCATTGCCGCGCGTGTGCTCCCCGACGATCATGCCGTTGTAAACCTTCCAGCCGGGCTCGATCATCATGGGCCCGCGATCTTCGAGATTCCAGAGAGCGTAGGCGACGGCGTCGCCCTTGTCGTTGGAAATCAGGACGCCATTCCGTCTGCCCTGGATCGGGCCCTTGTGCGGCGCATAGGCATGGAACAGGCGGTTCATGATCGCCGTGCCGCGCGTGTCGGTCAGCAATTCGCCCTGATAGCCAATGAGTCCACGTGTCGGCGCATGAAAGACAAGCCTCAGGCGGCCGCCGCCGGACGGCTTCATCTCCATCATGTCGGCTTTGCGCTCGGCCATTTTCTGAACGACGATGCCTGAGTGTTCTTCATCGAGATCGATGACAACCTCTTCTATCGGCTCGAGCATTTCGCCGGTCGCGGGATCCTCTTTCAACAGCACTTTCGGCCGTGACACTGACAGCTCGAAGCCTTCGCGGCGCATGGTCTCGATCAGAATGCCGAGCTGCAATTCGCCGCGCCCGGCGACTTCCATGGAATCCTTTTCGTCGGACTCGCGCACGCGCAATGCCACATTGCCTTCCGCTTCGCGCAGCAACCGGTCGCGAATCATGCGGCCGGTGACCTTGTCGCCCTCGGTGCCCGCGAGCGGAGAATCATTGACGCGGAAGATCATGGCCAATGTCGGCGGATCGATCGGCTGCGCCGGCAGCGGCGTTTCCACCGAGGGATCGCAGATTGTCATCGCCACGGTCGCGTTCGGAAGACCGGCGATGGCGACGATGTCGCCCGCTTCGGCCTCGTCCACCGGCACGCGCTCGAGACCGCGGAACGCGAGGAGTTTTGTGACGCGACCGGTTTCGATCAGCTTTCCGTCGTGGTCGAGCACTTTAACCGGCTGGTTGGGCCTTGCTGAACCCGAGGTGATGCGGCCGGTGACAATGCGGCCGAGGTAAGGGTTGGCCTCGAGGATGGTGCCAAGCAGACGGAAGGGACCACTTTCCACCTGCGGCGGTCTGACGTGGGCGAGCACGAGATCAAACAACGGCTGCATGCCGTCATCGTGCGAACCATCAAGGCTGGTCGCCATCCAGCCCTGTTTGGCGGACCCGTAGAGGATCGGAAAATCGAGCTGCTCGTCGGTCGCATCAAGGGCGGCGAACAGGTCGAAGACCTCGTTCACCACCTGCGTTGGACGTGCGTCCCCGCGGTCTACCTTGTTGATCACCACGATGGGTTTGAGTCCCATCTTGAGTGCCTTCGAAACCACGAATTTGGTCTGCGGCAACGGACCTTCGGCAGCGTCCACCAATACCAACGCGCCGTCCACCATGTTCAGGATGCGCTCGACCTCGCCACCGAAATCGGCGTGGCCGGGCGTATCCACGATATTGATGCGCGTATCCTTCCAGACGACCGAGGCGGCCTTGGCCAGGATGGTGATACCGCGCTCACGCTCGAGATCATTGGAATCCATGGCCCGCTCGACCACGCGCTGGTTCTCGCGGTAGGCACCTGACTGTTGCAGCAGCCGGTCGACCAGGGTTGTCTTGCCGTGGTCGACGTGCGCGATGATGGCGACGTTGCGAAGATCCATAGAAGGTTCCAGAAATCAAAGCGCGGGCCCACAGGGACCCGCGACGCGGACGCTATTGCGGCGCAATATAGTCACGCGCGGCCCGGATGCAACCGCCGATCGGGCCGTGCGCGCAGGCAAGGTAAATCCGCAAAAGATCGCTACGGTCGCGGGGCGGCGCTTCTAACCAAGCTTCGGATCGAGTGTTTTCGCCCAAAGCGACCGGTCATCGATATCCTTAAGCGTTACCGTCATTTGCTGGCTGGCGCCGTCGATCGCGACATGCCCGAAGAATTGCAGGCCCTCGCTGGGCGGCAGGTTCTGGCCTTGCTCCTTGCTGGGCGCTTTTATGTAAGCGAGTTCCGGGCCGAAGGTCTTGTCGAGGGCGTTGGGGCCGAAAGTACCCGCGTGAATTGGCCCGCTCACGAATTCCCAGAACGGCTCGAAATCCTGGAACGCGGCCTTGTTCGGATCGTAGTAATGCGCGGCGGTATAGTGGACATCTGCGGTGAGCCAAACCGTATTTCGTACGCCTGAGCGTTTGATAAATGAGAGAAGGTCGGCGATTTCCAACTCGCGCCCGCGCGGCGGACCGTTATCGCCTTGCGCGACGGCTTCGACACCCCACTTGCGGTCAACGTCATAAACAACGAGCAGACTGATGGGCATATCGGCCGCAATCACTTTCCAGGTTGCGCGCGAATTCGCCAGCTCCTGCTTGAGCCAGGCGATTTGTGCCGGACCGAGAAAATAGGAGGCTGGCCCGTAGCTGTCTTCCTTGCCTTCGCCGTTGGGGCCGCGATAGCTGCGCATATCGAGCATGAAGACATCCAGCAGCGGACCATAGGAAATCTTGCGGTAGACGCGGCCAGGCTCGATCTGCGTGGTGCGCAGCGGCATGTATTCATGAAATGCGCGTGCGGCGCGCGCGGACAGAAGCAAGGCATTCTTGTCGACATACTTCTTGCGCTGATGTTCGGCGCGGGTCAGCGGCTCGCCGGGCCACCAGTTGTTGGTGACCTCGTGGTCGTCCCATTGGGTGAAAATCGGAATCTCGGCGTTGAATTTGAGTACGTTTTTGTCGAGCAAATTATATTTGTAGTTGCCGCGGAACTCGGCGAGCGTCTCCGCCGGCTTTGACTTGTCCTCGGTCACGATGTTTCGCCACACTTGACCGTTCGGCATCTTCTGCTCTGCCGCAATCGGGCCGTCGGCGTAAATGTTATCGCCGTTGTGGATGAAAAAATCCGGACGATTCTTCAGCATAGTCGCGTAGGCGCGCATGCCGCCACGGGATTCATCGATGCCCCAGCCCTGGCCTGCCGTATCGCCTGACCAGATGAAACTGATCGAGCGCCGATCGTTCGGCGCGGTGCGGAAGCGTCCGACCTGCGGTTCGCCGACGATGGTCGGGGAGGCGAGATCCTGAAAACGCACGCGATAGAAGATGTCCTGTGCTGCCGGCAGATTTCCGACCAGAAGCTTGGCGGTGAAATCGCTTTCCGGCAGGGCGTCGACGAAGGCGGCGTGGTGGATGTCTTCAAAGCTATCGGTCGTGGCGATTTCGACCAACATGCGGGAAGGCCGATCGGCGCGAGCCCACACAACGCCGGAATCGGTCGAGATATCTCCGGATTGCAGGCCGTGCGTGATAACAGGCCGGTCGTTGGCTCGGCTGATGAGCGGGCGGGCGACGCCCCCAATCGTGGTGAAAGCTGTTGCGGCCGCACTCGTTGCCAGGAACCTGCGGCGCGTCGTCGAGCCAATGCGAATTGTCATCCGAACCTCCGCTTCTCACGTTGCGCAGGAAAGTTGGTCACGGTCGCTGACAGATTGCCGACGCCTGTATGACGAATTGGTGACACTGGCGAATAGTTGTGGGTAAGCAGCCCGTCCATGGCGCTCTCAACCCGGCAACGGCCGTGAAAGATGCCGTGCGCTTTGATCGGTTCTTGGCTCTATACGAGTAGACCATAATACCCGATCGGCGACATCTTTGAGAGTCACCGTCAAAACTTCGGTCTTTCCGTCGATCGTTACGTGGCCAAAGAATTGCAGACCGAAACAGGGGGCAAGGTCGTCGCCCTGCTCCTGGCTCGCAGCGCTTTGAAAGACGATACGCGGGCCGAATGTCCGATCGAGGACCGAAGGTGTCCAGGTGCCGGCATGGATCGGGCCGGAAACGAATTCCCAGAATGGTTCGAAGTCCTGGAAGACCGCATTGTTCGGATCGAAGTAATGCGCAGCGGTGTAGTGCAGGTCGGCGGTGAGCCACAGTGTGTTGCGAATGCCGGCGCGTCGCATGAACGACAACAAGTCTGCGATTTCAATGCCGCGTCCGAGTGGCGTCCGGGCGCCGGGCGTGGTGGCGGCAATCGTTCCGAGCGGGGTATCCGATGCGATCACTTTCCAGGTTGCTGACGAACGCGCGAGCTCGCGCTTGATCCAGGCAAGCTGCACCGGGCCGAGCAGGTAAGCGCCAGGGCCGTAATCGCTTTGCGGATTTACCCCGTTTGGGCCGCGGTAGCTCCGCATATCGAGCAGGAACACATCGAGCAACGGACCGTAGGAAATTTTCCGGTAGATTCGGCCGGGCTCCGCCGGGGGATAGCGCAGCGGCATGAACTCATGAAACGCACGGCACCCACGCGCCGCGAGCAACAACGCACTTTTCACGTCATAGCCGCGCCGGTCGATCTCTTCGCCCGGCCACCACTCCTCCATGACCTCGTGATTGTCCCATTGCGCAAAAATCGGGACTTCGGCGTTGAAAGCGCGCACGTTCGTGTCGAGCAGATTGTATTTGTAGTTTCCACGATAATCGGCAAGCGTCGTCGCGACCTTGCTCTTTTCCTCAGTGACGATATTGCGCCAGGTCGCCCCGTTCGGCAGCTTCTGCTCGGCAGAGACTGTGCAGTCTGCATAGATGCTGTCGCCGCAATGAACGAAAAAATCGGGCCGGTTGTGCAGCATTGTCGTGTAGGTGCGCATGCCGCCGCGCGAGACGTCGATGCCCCAGCCCTGGCCGGCGGTATCGCCTGACCATACGAAAGAAATCGAGCGGCGATCGGACGGCGCAGTACCGAAGCGGCCGATCACCGGCTCGCCGATGGCGGCCGGGGACGACAAATCCTGCAGACGCAACCGATAGAAAATGTCCTGTCCCGCCGGCAGGTCTTCAATCAAGGCCTTGGCGGTGAAATCCGTCTCCGGCAGCGCATCTGCGAAGGAGGCGTGAACGATCTCCTTGAAGCCATCGGTGGTTGCCGCTTCGATCAACATTCGCGCCGGCCGGTCTGCGCGCGCCCACACCATCCCTGAGTCGAGCGACACGTCACCCGATTGCACGCCATGTGTGATTATTGGCCGTTGTGGCAACCGGCTGAAAGTGGGCGCTGCCAGGCCATCGACGGCCGATATCGCCGTCGCAGAGGCAAGAGTCGTCAGGAACCGGCGGCGCGTTGTCGCGCTGCCGGCGCGCGAGCGCTCGGACATGAAGTGGCCTCCGCCGAATCACCGCGGAGGGTGGACGCGTTTTCTGACAGTTCGAAAAAGATAAGACGACGAGTCTATGACTCCGGCCGTCAGGCTCCGGCCGGGCGGCTCCAGGGCCCGAAACGCACGTCCTTCGGGAGTGCTTCCCGCAACATCATCATCTCGGCGATAGTTTCGCTGGTAACGAGGCCTGCCAGCTTACCCGACGCATCGGTGACGCCGACTGCCGGTGCCGATTTCTGCTGCAACAGCTTGAACGCCTGTTCGAGGGTGGCGCGGTGATTGATGGTCGGTATTTCCGCGATCATGGCGTCGGCCACCCGGGCATCCGGTCCACGTGTTTTGATGGCGCGGATGAGGTCGGCGCGGCCAAGAACGCCGACCGGCTTGCCGGCGCCGTCCACCACGGGAAATTCGCCCTGGCTCGTCCGCAACAAGGTCTGCACGGCTTCATCGATATGTGCCTCCGGCGATAGCGTGGCGAACTGCGTCATCATGGCGTAGCTCACCGGCACCCCGCGCGAAGCCGCACGCAATGCCACCATGTGTGCCTCCGATGAGGCGGCGAGATACACGAAGATGGCAATGAAGATCAGGATC
This sequence comes from Pseudolabrys sp., assembly GCA_035692045.1. Lineage (GTDB taxonomy): Bacteria > Pseudomonadota > Alphaproteobacteria > Rhizobiales > Xanthobacteraceae > Pseudolabrys. The sequence goes on from DASSIJ010000195.1 coordinate 15,844, forward strand.
GGATTTGCCATCAGGCCGATGAAGCCGAGTGCGAAGGCGACGAACTGCCCGATCCAGGCGGCGATCTCGGTCGCGCGGACATAGCCAAGCTTGCTCGCCAGCAATGCGCGCAGAACGCGGCCGCCGTCCATCGGGAAGGCGGGGATCATGTTGAACAGCGCAAGAAAAAGATTCACTGACGCAAGCCGGTCGACGAGGGGAATCTTCAGATTGTCTATGGCCGCTGCTGCACCCGGCTGCAGATTTGCGTCAAACACAAATACCAGCGCAGCCGCGATCACGACATTGACCATGGGGCCGGCGATCGCAATGAGGAACTCTTCCCAGGGCTCCTCCGGAATGCGCTCAAGCTGGGCGACACCGCCGATCGGCAAGAGTGTCACAAAGGGTGTCGGTACGCCAAAGGCGCGAGCGGTAAAAATGTGGCCGAACTCGTGCAAAAGCACGCAGAGAAAAAGCAGGACCATGAAAACAAGACTGTCCCACGCCGTTGCCGCACCGCCCGCGGCGTAGCTCGCAGCAAAAATCCAGGCGAGAAACAGCAGGAAGGTGATATGAACGCGGACGACGGTGCCCGCTACCTTGCCGATATTCAGTGACCAGGACATGGGTGCCTCGTATGGTCGAGCTTGCCCGGCACAAAGTAGTATCGACCCGGACTCTTTTCGAGGGTCACGCGTTCGTTGCAGGAAGCCTTATGTCATGGCGGTAAAGCTCACGGGAGACGCTCGCAAATCCGCGCTGGCACGGCTCACCGGCTGGTCCGAGACGGCAGGCCGCGACGCCATCAAGAAAAAATTCGTGTTTGAGGATTTCAACCAGGCCTTCGGTTTTATGACGCGCGCGGCTTTGGTCGCGGAAAAAATGGACCATCATCCGGAGTGGTTCAACGTGTACAAGACGGTCGACGTGACGCTATCGACCCATGATGCCGGCGGCCTGACCGACCTTGACGTGAAACTGGCGGAGGCAATGGACAAAATCGCCGCCGGCTAGTCGCCGCCGGCTGGGCGCTGCGGCCGCAGCGATATAATAAAATAGGGCCGGTCCTTGCAGCGGGCGCAATCGCTAACCAAATGCGGGCCCATGGGATTCGCAAGTTCCACGTCCTGGCAGAATAACGACGACGAAGGCGCGTTTCGTCATCAATTCTGGCGCAAAACGCGTCGTGTCGCGGCGTCGCTTCCTTTCGCCGAGGATCTGCTCGCCGCCTATTACTGCGCGTTCGATCGCGGCACGCCGCTGGCGGTGAAGACCTCGCTCGTCGGAGCGCTCGCGTACTTTGTGTTGCCTGCGGACGTTATCCCGGATGTTCTGCCGATCCTGGGCTTTGCTGACGATGCCGCCGTACTGGCGACCACCATCAACCTGGTGTCGAGCCATATCCGTCCGGAACATCACGCGGCAGCGCGGAACAAGCTCGCCGAATTTTCCTCAGCCGAATGAGCAGAGTTCACGGCCGCAAAATGACCTTGCCCATGACTTGCCGCGCCGCGATTGCCTTGAGCGCGGCGGGTCCTTCGGCAAGCGGATAAACTGCGTGCACGTGCGACGATAATTTTCCTTCCACGCACCAGGCCAACAACTGCTCCATGTTGGCGCGATGTGCAGCCGGATCACGCTCAATCCATGAGCCCCAGAACACACCAATCACATCGCAGCCCTTCAGCAGCACGAGATTGAGCGGCAGCTTGGGTATTTCGCCGGCGGCGAAGCCGACCACGAGAAAACGTCCCTGCCAGGCAATGGAACGCAGGGCGGCCTCCGCATAAGCCCCGCCGACCGGATCATAGATAACGTCGGCGCCGTGGCCTTGTGTGATACCGCGCAGGGCCTCTTTCAAATCTTCGCTGCCATAGTCAATGCCATCGTCGGCGCCATGTTTGCGCGCGAAGGCAATTTTTTCCGCGGACGAAGCGCATGCGATCACGCGCGCGCGCATCAGCTTGCCGAGTTCGACCGCCGCCAGGCCCGTTCCACCGGACGCACCGAGCACCGCGAGGGTTTCACCAGCTTTGAGCTTGCCGCGATCTTTCAGCGCGTGCAGCGTGGTTCCGTAAGTCACGCAAAGACCGGCCGCGCGATCCGCATCGAGGCTGTCTGGAATCCTCACAAGCCTTTCGGCTGAGACCGCGATGCGCTCGCGTGCCGCGCCGTAGCCGGTATAAGCCATGACGCGATCGCCGACCGCAAATTTCGTCACGCCCCCGCCGAGAGCCTCAACAGTGCCGGCGCATTCGGCCGCGGGCGAAAACGGCAGCGGCGGCTTGGTCTGGTACTTGTTGGCGATGATCAGCGTGTCAAAGAAGTTGAGCGCCGCAGCCTCGATACGCACGACCACTTCGCCTGGTCCGGCCACAGGGTCAGGGATCTCGGCGAGCGTCAGATCGTCGGGCGTTCCGTAGCGGGTGCAGAGCAGGGCTTTCATGGCGGCCGGGCTGTTGGAATGGTGCAGCGCGAATAGCAAGGCCTCATAGTCCTAGCAAGGCGCCGTCAACCTGATGCCATTTGTCGCCTTCACATTGCCTGCATTCCCTCATAATGCGCTAGTATCCGGCGATTCTTGGTGGGGCGTGCATCGACAGTCATTATCACCGTCACCGGTAGGACCGATGAACATCACTCCCTTATTCCGCATTTGTGTTGCTCTGTGCGCGATCGGTGCATTGAACGTGGCTGCATCGGCGCAACAGAAAAAGCCGGCCAGCCCCACCGACCAGGCTGTATTGCTGGGTCAATTCGGCGAATGGGGCGCCTATCGGGCGACGCCCGGCGGCAAGAAGATCTGCTTCGCGCTGGCAAAGCCGTCGTCGACGACGAGCGCGCCGACCGGGCGCCCCCGCGATCCTTCCTATGCTTTCGTGTCCACACGGCCAACGGAAAAGGTAAAGAACGAAGTCTCCGTCATCGTGGGCTACCCGCAAAAGCCCGGCCAGGATGCCAGTGCGGCGATCGGCTCGGCTACGTATTCGCTGTATACGCAGAACGACGGCGCCTGGGTGAAGAATGCGGCCGAAGAGGCGCAGATGGTGGACACCATGCGCAAAAGCTCCGACCTTGTGGTTAAAAGTGAATCGGCACGCGGCACGAAAACCACCGACACATACTCGCTCAAAGGTATCGCCCAGGCACTCGACAAGGTCGCGGAGGAGTGCAAGTAACCCGCAGGGCCATCATTGGGCGGCCACGCAGTGGCGAGACCCGGTAATCCCGACTACATAGATTGGGCCCTTCAATCGGGATCGCCGGGACAGGCCCGGCGATGACAGCGGCTGACCCTCAATATGACCTTGGCGTTGCAAGACACCCAATTCGTCGAAAAGGCGCCGCTCGAACGCTATGTGGCACCTGAAAAGCCGTCACTGATCGGCCTTACAAGAGCGCAGCTTGCCGACGCACTGGGTTCGATCGGGGTGGCGGAAGCGCAGCGCAAAATGCGCGTGCAGCAGCTTTGGCACTGGATCTATTTCCGCGGCTTTACGTCGTTTGATGAAATGACCAGCGTTTCGAAGGAGCTGCGCGCTGCGCTGGCCGATCGGTTCACCTTGGCTCGCCCCGAAGTCGTTGCCGAACAGGTTTCGGTCGACGGCACGCGCAAATGGCTGCTGCGGCTTCCCGGCGAAGTGCAGGGCGAACGCCCCCACGAGGTCGAATGCGTCTATATCCCCGATACTGAACGCGGCACCCTTTGTGTTTCCAGTCAGGTTGGCTGCACACTTAATTGCACCTTCTGCCATACCGGCACCCAACGCCTGGTCAGAAATCTCACTGCGGGAGAGGTTGTGGGCCAGGTGATGGCTGCACGCGACCGGCTGGGCGATTGGCCTGGCGGCGTACGGCCAACCGATGGCGTAATACCGAGCGGCGAGCGCTGCATTACCAATATCGTGATGATGGGTATGGGTGAGCCGCTCTACAATTTCGATGCGGTGCGCGATGCGCTTCTCATTATGGCGGACGGCGAAGGCATCGCCATTTCGAAACGACGCATCACGCTTTCCACCTCCGGCGTCGTACCCAACATCGCGCGCACTGGCGCCGAAATCGGCTGCATGCTGGCGGTCTCTCTGCATGCCGTGCGGGACGATCTGCGTAACGAGTTGGTGCCGCTCAACCGTAAATATCCGATTACAGAGCTTCTGGAAGCCTGTCGCAACTATCCTGGCGTTTCGAACGCCAAGCGCATCACTTTCGAATATGTCATGCTCAAGGGCGTGAACGATTCAATCGATGACGCCAAGGCATTGGTGCGGCTGCTCAAAGGCATTCCCGCCAAGATCAACCTCATCCCGTTCAATCCCTGGCCGGGCAGCACGTTTGAATGCTCGGACTGGGAGCAGATCGAGAAATTCTCGCAGATCATTTTCGATGCCGGCTATGCCTCGCCGGTCCGCACGCCGCGCGGACGCGATATCCTGGCCGCCTGCGGCCAGCTTAAAAGCGCGACGGAAAAGCTTTCAGTACGAGAGCGCATGGCGCTGCGCGCGATGGCAATGGTGGAGTGACCCGCCGTTTTATTGAGGATTGGAAATGTCCCTCTTTGGCCGGATTATCGTCATCTTCTTTGCGCTCATTGTGGCGATTGTGGCCGCAGGCGTTGTTCTCGCCATCGGCATCGTTGCGCCGGACTGGGCTGGCATTGATTCCGACCCCTTCGAGCGCGTGAGCTTCTTCATTGTTTCCTTCTTTGCCACCAGCCTCGTCGGCACGGTCGCCATGCTGCCGGCGTTGGTTGTGGTCGTTATCTCGGAGGCGGCGCGCCTGCGCCACTTTCTCTACTACGCTGTTGGCGGCGCGCTGGTCGGTCTGGCGTCATATTATGGCTCCGATATTTCGGTCAGGCTGGAAAACACGACGGACGTCGCACCGGTTGGCAATTCCCTGCAGCTTGCGGCCGCTGCCGGGATCATCGGCGGAATCGTCTATTGGCTGATCGCCGGTCGTAACGCAGGCCGCTGGCGGGAACCGCGTCCTGTTTAACGCCTGGCCCAGTTGAGCGCCGCTTCCAGGCGATCGTTACCCCAAAACAGCTCGCCGTCGGCGGTGACGAAGCTCGGTGAGCCGAATATGCCGAGTCTCTGGGCTTCCTCGGTATGAGCACGGAGCTGCGACCTGTTTTCGTTCGATTGAGCGCGATCCAGCACGGCGCCGGCGTCCAGTCCGAGACGGGTCAGAACGCCGGCGATCGTCGCTGTCTCCTCGACCGTGCGGCGTTCTGCGAATTCTGCGCGATAGATGGCGCGGCAATAGTCCTCACCCCAGGCCTCGGCCAGCCCTACCAGGGCGACACGCGCGGCCAACAGAGTATTCTGCGGAAACGTTGTCGGCCGCACAAATGGCAGGCCGAGTGTGCCGCACGTTCTCTCAAGGTCGCGCCACATGTTGCGGCCTTTTGCCGGAAAGAGATTGAACGGCGATGTTGTCCAGCCT
>DASSIJ010000196.1:0-5153 GCA_035692045.1 Pseudolabrys sp.
ACCGCTCTGCCAGTCCCATTGGACGTCGCTCGCGAGCAATGTGTAGGTCATCTCTGTCTTGAAACCCAGCTCATTGCGGGCATAGGAGGCCATGGCGCCACCGTAGGCGCGGGTGACAACGTCAAGAATCGGATCGGGCGACCGCGATGAGCGCCGCTCGGGGTAGGGGTCGTCCACGGCGAAGGTCGCATCATAACGACTGACGATCTTGCCTTCGGGAGCGCGCAACGTCTTCACATAGGCGTTGGCAGCGAAACCGCGGGCCTGCGTCACTGCGTCAACCGGCAATCCGGCCATCTTGGCGACCCGTTCATAGAATGTCTTGGCAGCCTCACCCTTCGGTGGAGCACCGGCCAATGTCGTCAGGTAATCCGTCATCGCAAATTTTTCAGCCGCCGCAAGCGCATCCGGACTGAAGGCATTTTTGCGTTCAAGTTCAGCCGCCGCGAGTGACGGCAACTGCAACGCTGCGTTCAGCGCAGATTGATCGTCGCCGAAGGTGAGCCAGCCTTCCAGCAGAGGCGAGAGCATGACAATACCGGAAATAAGAATGCCCTGTTCGCTCTGCAGCGCTCGTGCGGTTTTGGCGGCGCGGAAACCGCCATAGCTTTCGCCAAAAAGATATTTCGGCGAGCCGGCGCGATTGTTCTTGGCGACATAGAGTGCGATGGCCTTGGCCATCGCACCGGCGTCGCCCTGTACGCTCCAGAACGATTTTGCGTCGTCACGCTTGGCCGCCCGGCTCCAGCCGGTCCCGATCGGATCGATCAGGACCAGATCCGTGAAGGCCAGCCAGGTATCGGGATTGTCACGCAAGCTTGCGCGCGTCGGATCGTGCCCGTCCGGTCCGAAATCGAGTATGCGCGGACCGACTACACCAAGATGCAAAAACGCCGACGCCGCACCCGGGCCGCCGTTGAATACAAAGGTCAGCGGCCTGTTGGGCGGAGCACCCTTGGCGACATAGGCGGTATAAAACACCGACGCGCTTTGCTCGCCGGACTGGTCGTAAAAGGCCAGCGTTCCGGCGGTCGCGGTGTAGGCAAGCTTGCCGCGCGGTGTATCGATGGAATGTTCGGTGACGGCGTCGGCAGGCAGCAGGCGCAACACGCCCTTGCCAGCTTCGCGATGCTCGACGGCATTTGCCTGCGGACGGTCTTTAACGTCCTCGTCAGCACGGGCGATGCCCAGCGCGCCGGCGAGGGTCATCGCCAGCACCACACGAAGAAGACAGGAGAGTGTTATCGGCACGCGCAGCTCCAATAATATGCGTGCCCCCCGAACTTTAAGCCTGACTTTTGGACGCCTAACGCCTGCCGCGAAAGTTCGGCCGGCGTTGCTGAGGAGCGGGGGACGGAGCATCGCCTTTGTGGCGGAAACTGATGCGGCCGCGCTGCAAATCGTAGGGTGACATTTCCACGATCACGCGGTCGCCCACGCCGGTGCGGATGCGGAATTTGCGCATCTTGCCCGCCGTGTAAGCGAGCACCTCATGCTCGTTGTCGAGCTTCACCCGGAAATTGCCGTCCGGCAGAACCTCGGTAACCGTCCCATCGAACTCCAGCAGTTCTTCTTTCGCCATCCAGTCGTCTCCTGGTCGCGTTAACGCGGCACTCGGTGGCCAGCATTACGGCGCGGCTCGCCCGGGCGCTTGAGGAATGTAACATTTCCAATGCCGCTTGGCTCCCCCGCCGCGGCGTCCTGCCGGACTGGCGGCTGGTGGCCATTGTGGCCTGCCCGGCCTTGGTGGCCGTTCCCGCCGTGGTGCGAGCGCTGGCCGTTGCCCGAGTGGTGACCGTTCCGTCCGCCGTGACCGCGTTGGCGCTGACCGCGGTGCGGGCGGCCATTGCGGGTCTCGGCATGCTGCGGTGCCGGATGAGGACGCTCGCCGGTGCGCCGGTCGGTTGCCGGAATAGTCATCCGGATCAGACGCTCGATGTCGCGCAGGTAGGCCCGCTCCTCATGATCGCAGAACGAGATCGCGATACCCTCGGCGCCGGCGCGCGCGGTGCGGCCGATGCGGTGAACATAGCTCTCGGGAATGTTCGGTAGATCATAGTTGACCACGTGGCTGACGCCGTCGACGTCGATGCCGCGGGCGGCAATATCCGTCGCAATGAGTGTGCGCAGCTTGCCGTCGCGGAAGGCTGCGAGCACGCGCTCGCGCTGGCCTTGCGACTTGTTGCCGTGGATCGCTTCGGCGGTGTGGCCGGCCTTATGCAGGCCGCGTACCACCTTGTCGGCGCCGTGTTTGGTACGGGTGAACACGAGTACCCGGTCGATATTTTCACCCTTCAGCAGTTCGGCCAACAGGGCCGGCTTCGACGCCTTATCGGTCAGGATGACGCGCTGATCGACGCGCTCTGCGGTTGTGGCCTGCGGCGTCACTGCGACGCGCGCCGGGTCGCGGAGCATAAAGGCGGCGAGCTGTACGATTTGCTGCGGCATGGTGGCCGAGAAGAACAGCGTCTGTCGCGCTTTCGGAAGCATGGCGACGATCTTCTTGATGTCGTGAATGAAGCCCATGTCGAGCATGCGGTCGGCTTCGTCCAGCACCAGCACCTCAACCTGGTCGAGGCGTAATGCACGCTGATTGACCAGATCGAGCAAGCGGCCAGGGGTTGCCACCAATACTTCGACGCCGCGTGCAAGCGCACGCACCTGCCGGTTGATCGGAACGCCGCCAATCGCCAGGGCGATTTCGAGCGGTCGGATGTGACGGCCATAGGCGCGGAAACTATCGGCGATCTGACCGGATAATTCGCGTGTGGGCGAAAGCACCAGCACGCGGCAGGATTTCTGCGCGGGCCGCTGACGCTTGTTGAACAGATGATTCAGGATCGGCAGCGCGAAGGCTGCGGTTTTACCTGTGCCTGTCTGCGCGATGCCGATGACATCGCGGACTTGGCACGCAAGAGGAATGGTCTGGGCCTGGATCGGAGTTGGAGTGACGTATTTCTCTTCGGCAAGGGCGCGAAGGATCGGCGCTGCGAGGCCGAACTCGTTAAATGAAGTCAAAGAGTCTCTTTCTTATACGGCGAAACGGCCGTGCTGCCGTTGCAGCCGGCGGGATCGCGGGGTTCCTAAAGACATCCCGCGTGGCCAGGGTTGTCGATTACATTGGAGAAACGGAGGAGGCGGGGCGAAATTCGTTTTAATGACTTTCGTGCACGCAGCCCGCAACCCGAAACCGGGTCTTTCATCCGCTGGGGCTCATATGACAGGTAGCAGTGTCCTTTTCAAGGCATCGGCGGAGCTTATTCCGCGGAATGATGAACAAAGTCGCTGCAGCTGGCCCTCTTCGCCCGATGGACAAGGCGCGGGAGATCGGGGAATGTCGGCCCGAAAATCCAGTCCCGGGATGAAACCGCCACTCCGGAGCCATTGAAATGCCGTTTCCCAGGGCCTCCCAGGCCCTTTCCCGCTTTACCGTTCTCGATCTTACCCGTGTCCGCTCGGGACCAACTTGCGTTCGCCAGCTCGGCGATTGGGGCGCCAATGTCATCAAGATCGAGACGCCCCCGCATCTGGTCGATGGCGAAGGCCCCGGCGGTCCGCGCGAAGGCTCCGACTTCCAGAATCTTCAGCGCAACAAGCGCAGTATGACGCTCGATCTGAAATCACCGCAGGGCCTCGCGGCCTTCAGGCGGATGGTCGAGAAAGCCGATGTGGTGGTCGAGAATTTCCGTCCGGACGTGAAGGATCGTCTCGGCATCGATTATGACTCGCTGAAGAAGATCAACAAACGCATTGTGCTCGCCAGCATTTCCGGTTTCGGCCAGGATGGGCCTTACGCCAAACGGCCGGGCTTTGATCAGATCGCCCAAGGTATGGGTGGGTTGATGTCGGTCACCGGTGCGCCGGGTGGCGGTCCGATGCGGGTCGGCATTCCGGTTGCCGATTTGACGGCAGGATTGTTCGCCGCACTCGGTATTCTGACAGCGTTGCTCGAACGCGAGGCCTCCGGCGAAGGCCAGTGGGTGACGACTTCTCTGTTGCAGGCGCAGATTTTCATGCTCGACTTCCAGGCGTCGCGCTTCCTGACCGAAGGGGTGGTGTCGAAACAGGCCGGCAACAATCACCCGACCTCGATTCCGACCGGCGTGTTCAAGACCAGCGACGGATATTTGAACATCGCAGTCGCCGGCGCGGTGATTTGGGAGCGTTTCTGCAGTGCCGTCGGTCGTCCGGAATGGGTCACGTCCGCGGATTACAAGACCGGCAAGCTACGGCTTCAAAACCGCGACACGCTCAACGCGGAAATCGACAAAGTCACCGCGACGAAGTCGAGCGCCCAATGGGTCGAAATTTTCAACAAGGTCGGCGTGCCGTGCGGCCCGATCTATTCGATCGATCAGGTATTCGCCGATCCGCAGGTTCAGCATCTCGATATCGCGCAGGAGTCGGCGCGTTCGGACGGAAGCAGGCTTGGCCTCGTGGGCCAACCGTTCAAATTGTCGCGCACGCCGAGCAAGATCGCGGCGAGGCCGCCGAATCTCAGCGAGCACACCGATGAGGTGCTCAAGGAATTTGGTTTTGCGGAAAAGGACATCGCCGAGCTGCGTGCAGCCAAGGCGATTTAAGGAGTGCAGGGAATGTCGCAGACCGACAAGATGTTGTCGCGCAAGGAAGGCAAGGTCGGCTATCTGACCTTCAACAATCCGGAGCGCCACAATGCCGTTTCGCTTGAAATGTGGGAAGCGGCGTCCGGTTTTCTTGAAGACTTCAAAAACGACAGGAACATCCGCGTTGTTGTCGTCACCGGCGCGGGCGGCAAGGCCTTCATCTCGGGCGCCGATATTTCCAAATTCGAGAAGGAGCGTTCTACCCAGGAAGGTGTCGATCGCTATAATGCGGCGGTCGATCGCGCCAACAATGCATTTTACACCTTTCCCAAGCCGACCATCGCAATGATCCGCGGCTATTGCATCGGCGGCGGGGTCGGTCTCGCTCTCTGCTGCGACATGCGCATCTGTACGGAAGGCTCGAAGTTCGGTGTACCGGCGGCGAAGCTCGGCCTCGGCTACCACTTTGACGGCCTCAAGAAACTTGTCGATCTGGTCGGCCCGTCCTTCGCCAAGGAAATATTCTTTACCGCGCGGCAGTTTACGGCCGCGGAGGCGCAGATGATGGGTCTGGTCAATCGTGTGTTG
>DASSIJ010000197.1:0-29618 GCA_035692045.1 Pseudolabrys sp.
GGCAGAGCGGGTGATGAAACAGTGTCAACATGGCTCACGGGTTCGCGGCGAGGCCGCGCTCACGGCGGGAATCAACTTTGCACTATAGAAATCCGCGGCGGTGGTGCAAATCGTAATGAATTACCGCGTTTTTTCGTTGCCTCACCGGTGCCTTTGCGTCAAAACCGCTGACTGGTCCCCGCGACAAGTCCGCGAAAATTCCCCGGAGCTGCTCATGCAATTGGATGCCACGATGGCGGCCACGCTTGGCCTGGCTGCGGCAAATGTCGACCTGATCAAGGCGGCCATCCTCGGAATTGTCGAGGGTCTGACAGAATTTCTGCCGGTGTCGTCGACGGGCCACTTGCTGTTGATGGAGCATGTGTTCGGCTGGGGTGACGATGCCTTTGGCAAATCGTTTGCGGTCCTGATTCAGCTTGGCGCCATTCTTGCGCTGCTCACGATCTATTTCGGCAGGCTCTGGGCACTCGCCACGGAAATGTTCACGCAGTGGCCAGCGGCTCGATTCGTCATCGGTGTGCTGCTGGCGTTCCTGCCTGCGGCTGTGGTCGGCGCGCTCGCGTATCACATCATCAAGTCTTATCTATTCGATGTACGCATCGTGTGCGTGTCGCTCATTATCGGCGGCTTCGTCCTGCTGTGGGTCGACCGTCTGAATCTGCAGGCCCGTTACCACGAGGCGACCGGCTTTCCCCTGCTGATGTATTTCGGCATTGGAGTCATCCAGTGCATCTCCATGATCCCCGGGGTATCTCGCGCGGGAGCAACCATTGTCGGTGCGATGCTGTTTGGGGCCGACCGCCGATCGGCGGCAGAGTTTTCCTTCTGGTTGGCCATGCCGACGATGGTCGGAGCGTTCGCCTACGAGGCGTATAAGAGCCGCGGAGAACTTGCGCTCGCGGGCAATGTCACCGTGATCGCGGTCGGTTTCGCGTTTTCCTTCATCTTCGGATGGATCGTGGTCAAGACGTTCTTGCGCTACGTGCAGCGACACAGCTTCGCGCTATTCGCGTGGTGGCGAATCCTGGTGGGCGTGGCCGGACTCGCAGCGCTGTATATTTTTTGAAATCAGGCCAGACGTTTCTGGAACTGGCCGGTCTTGCGAAAACGCCAGAGGTAGGACGGCACAATCGCTTCTATCGGGGTCGGGTCGATGCCGAGTCCTTGCAGCGTGCGCGCCTCCGAGGTGGCGGCCTGCGACACGACATTGTCGCTTCGCAACAGCTCGACCTGATCGGGGGTCAACACGGGCTTGGGAAAGTATTGCAAGAAGGTCGCCTGCGCTCTGGCCATGAAGAACGGCAGAGTCACCAGGAGCCGCTTGCGTTCGATCGTTGTGAGGACAAATTGCATGAGCTCCCTGAAAGTACGAACATCAGGTCCGCCCAATTCATAAACTGTGCCCGGCCGCGTTTTCCCATCAACGGCGTCGGCGATCGCGCTGGCAACATCGCCGACGAACACGGGCTGAAAACGTGTAAGGCCACCGCCGACCAGCGGCAGCGCCGGCGAAATGCGCGCCAGCGCGGCAAAGCGATTGAAGAAATCGTCCTCGGGACCAAACAGGATCGACGGCCGCATGATGGTGGTCGAGGGTTGCGCGGCAAGCACCAGGTGTTCGGCGTTGGCCTTGGAGCGGGCGTATACGCTGGACGAGTTCGCGTCGGCACCGATCGCCGACACATGGACCATGCGCGCGCCATGGGCGTTCGCCGCCAGTGCCACCTGCTCGGCCCCGTAAGCATGGACCGCGTCGAAGCGTTGGCGGCCCCGTTCGAACAGGATGCCGACGAGATTGATCAGCACCTGCGCATCGCGGGCGGCCATTTCCACCGAAGGCGCGTGCCGCAGATTGGTCTGCACGGCGTGGATCTGGCCAACTCGGCCAAGCGGTTGCAGGAAGCCGGCAAGCTCCGGACGGCGCACAGCGACACGGATGCGATAGTTGCGTTTGGCCAAGGCACGCACCACGTGCCGGCCGAGAAAGCCCGAGCCACCATAGACAGTGACCAGGGTGTCATAGGGGCTGCGTGCGGTCATGCCGCTCTCGATCTTTTTGCCGGGCCGGGATGCCTCAAACCCGGCCAATACAGGATCGGCCAGGGGCTGTACAGGCCCAAACGCCCTTCATTGACAAGCCGGAAGCGGCTCCGTATCTGGTCCCGACAAGCCCAGGTGGCGGAATTGGTAGACGCACTAGTTTCAGGTACTAGCGGTGAAAGCCGTGGAGGTTCGAGTCCTCTCCTGGGCACCAACGTTCCGACCCTTAGAGCCTGAATGACCATCCGCCTGCACCGTGGTGATCTTCCGAACCTCTCCGCCTACAAAGGCGCGGTGGCGATCGACACTGAAGCCATGGGCCTTGACCCCAACCGCGATCGGCTCTGCGTCGTGCAACTGTCGCCCGGAGACGGATCCGCGGACGTTGTGCAGATCGGCGCGGGCCAGCGCAAGGCGCCCAATATCGAACGGCTGCTCGCGGACAAATCGGTCCTCAAGATCTTTCATTTTGCCCGCTTCGATATGGGCCTTCTGGCTAAATCATTCGGCGTGATGGCTGCACCGGTCTATTGCACCAAGATCGCATCGCGTCTTGCACGCACGTATACTGACAAGCATGGGCTGAAGGATCTGGCGCGCGAAGTCCTCGGGGTCGACCTGTCAAAGCAGCAGCAACTGTCTGACTGGGGCGCCGATACGCTCAGCGACGCGCAAGTATCATATGCGGCGACCGACGTTCTGCACCTGCATGCCCTGAAGGAAAAGCTGGATGCGATGCTTGCACGCGAAGGCCGTGCTGATTTGGCCGCGGCGTGTTTCCGCTTTTTGCCCGACCGGGCGCGGCTTGACCTCGCCGGCTGGGCGGCCGAAGACATTTTTTCGCATTCGTCGTAAGCTCCTGAGTTTACGCTGGTATTGGTTGACGGCAGAGCTTCGGCTGCCGTGTCGGGGCCATATTCGGACGGCATGTTGCGTTGGGGGCGTGAGGTGACTTCCGCGATTATCTTTGGACAACAACGGACGCCAGGTTTGGCATGAGCCGCGTAATCACGGCCAGAAACGATCCAGAAGCGACGCGCGCCTATTGGACAATGAGCCGAGGCGACGCCGATCGCGCGTTTCACGCCGCGCGTCGTCACAGCCGTGCGGTTCGCATCCTGCGCATCGCCGTTCCGGCGGGTGTGGCGGTCGGGATCATCATCATTACGTTGATCACCTATCTCAATCCGTTGCGCATGCTCGCCAAGCTTCCAATCAATCTCGACAACCTCGTGGTGTCCGGAACCAAAGTCACCATGGAGGCGCCGCGCCTGACAGGTTTCACGCACGATGCGCGCGCGTACGAGCTGACGGCCGATACGGCTGCACAGGACATGACCAAGCCGGATATCGTCGAGTTGCGCAACATCCGCGCCAAGGTGGAAATGCAGGACAAGAGTTCGATGAATTTGACCGCCCTGAGCGGCATTTATGATTCCAAGGGAGAGACTCTCAAGCTTGAGCAAAACATCCTGCTCACTTCGTCCACCGGCTATCAGGGGCGCCTGAGTGAAGCAATGATCGACATTCGAAAAGGCAATGTCGTCTCGGAACGTCCGGTCGAAGTAAAAATGCTGCAAGGGACGCTCAATGCCAACCGGCTGGATATTGTCGATTCCGGAGATCTCGTACGCTTTCACGGCGGAGTCGTTATGGACATGATGATGAATCAGCCGCCGCAAGCAAAATCGGACGCGCAATGATCGTGACGTTCAGATTGCGCTTTTTGTTGGTGGTTGCCCTCGCACTGGTCATGCCCGGCGCGAGTCTCCGCGCGCAGCCGGCCGCATCGCAGGGGCCACCGAATGCGTTGCAGGGGTTTTCGCAAAATCGCGATCAGCCCGTCCACATCGAAGCTGCGACATTGGAAGTCCGTGATAAGCAGAAGGAAGCAACCTTCAGCGGTGATGTGCGCGTGAAGCAGGGCGATACAGGCATGCGTTGCAAGTCGCTCGTGGTGTTTTATGAGCAAGGCAGTGAAACTGCCGACAAGACCAAGACCATGCAGGCCGCCACCCCCGGTCCCGGAGGTGAGCAGCGCATCAAGCGACTGGAAGCCCGCGGTGGCGTGGTGGTCACGCAAAAGGACCAGACAGCCACAGGCGAACTCGGCATCTTCGACATGAAAAGCAATACCGTCACCCTGACCGGAAATCCGGTGGTCATGACGCAAGGCCAAAATGTATTGCGAGGGGACAGGCTGATCGTGGACATGACAAGCGGTGTGTCGCGGGTGGAAGGCAAGAACAGCCAGGGACGCGTCCAGGGATTGTTTCAGCCGGGCAGCGGCGGCCCCGATCTCAAGCCGGGTGGCAGCGGCGCGGCGCAGGGCCCGCGGCCGCCTTCTCCCGTGCGGCCATTTTAGTTGAGCCGCAGCGTGGTCGCTGCACGTCCGGCCGCCCGCATCATCGGGAATCAGTTAATGTCGCGCGCCCGACAGCGCGCGCTCGGGCGGCAGCATGATCCCGCAAGCGTGGTAGGGGTTTGCGGTAAGGATCATGCTTCAGCACATTGTCCCCTGCGCCGCGAGGTAGCCCGGTGAACATCCTCTCGCTGTTTTGGCGCCGGCCAGCCCGAGGCCGCCGGGTTCTGACCCCGGCCGAAGCCCGCGCACAACAGGCTGCTGCATTGAATGCACAAGCGCGTCCGTTGCAGCAGGCGCACGGCGCCGCCCAAACGGCTCGCCCGCGCCGCGAGGGCGACGGACGCCAGGCGGCGCGCCACGCATATCTCGCCGCACATGGCGTGGAGAAGAGTTTCGGCGGTCGCATGGTTGTGAAAGGCGTCACGCTCTATGTGCGGCGGGGTGAAGCGGTCGGGCTACTTGGCCCAAACGGCGCGGGCAAGACCACGGTCTTTTATATGATCACCGGCCTGATCAACGCCGATCGCGGCCGCATCGAGCTCGATGGCTACGACGTTACAGCCTTGCCGATGTACCAGCGGGCCCGGCTTGGCATTGGCTATCTGCCGCAGGAGGCATCGATTTTTCGCGGTCTCAATGTCGAGGACAATATCCGCTCAGTGCTCGAGGTGGTGGAGCCGGACCGCCGCCGCCTTGAAGCCGATCTCAACGCGCTGCTCGAAGAGTTCAATATCGCCCGTGTCCGCAAAACGCCGACCATCGCGCTTTCCGGCGGTGAACGGCGGCGCGTGGAAATTGCGCGCGCACTGGCAACGCGACCCAGTTACATGCTTCTCGACGAGCCGTTTGCAGGCATTGATCCGATTGCCGTCGGCGATATCCAGGCACTGGTGCGACACCTGACCAATCGCGGAATCGGCGTGCTTATTACCGACCACAATGTACGGGAGACGTTGGGCCTCACCGACCGCGCCTACATCATTTATTCGGGCGAAGTGCTGATGGAGGGTCGTGCCGACGACATCGTGAACAATCCGGACGTACGCCGTCTCTATCTGGGCGAAGAATTCCGGTTGTAGGGCCGCCGCTCTATTTGCTAACGCCGCCTAATTTTTGTGCATTCCCGCGCTGCTTAATCGCATACCGTGCGAGCGGACGACCTGCTATATACAAGCAAGAATCGCACCAATTCTGCCGGGAATTCTATGGCGCTATCGCAAAGACTGGAGTTTCGCCAGACCCAAGGGCTGGTGATGACGCCGCAGCTGATGCAGGCCATCAAGCTGCTCCAGCTCTCCAGTCTCGATCTGGCCGCCTACGTGGAAGGCGAACTTGAACGCAATCCACTGCTTGAACGTGCGAACGACGACGACCCACCTGCTCCGGGCGCCGAGGCGAGTGGCACGGCGCCCGAGCGGAGCGAGGAGGGTCCCGCAACGGCAGACTGGATGGACGCCGATCTCGAAACCAGTCGCAGCTCCATGGAGCAGAGACTGGGAACCGAGCTGGAAAATGTCTTTCCCGATGACGGCGGGGACAAAGCGTCAAGGTCTCCGGAGGCACCACCACCGGCCTATTCGGAATGGTCGGGCGCAGGTTCAGCCGGCAACGGTGAAGACTACAATCTCGAGGCGTTCGTCTCGGCCGAGACGACCCTCGCCGATCACCTCGCGGAACAAATGGCGCTGGCGATTTCCGGTCCGGCAGGCCGGATGATCGGCCAATACCTGATCGATATGGTGGATGAAGCCGGCTACCTGACCGGCGATCTCAATACGGTTGCGGAAAAACTCGGCGCAAGACTCACCGATGTCGAGCTCGTGCTTGCCGTTCTGCAGACTTTCGATCCGCTTGGCGTGTGCGCGCGCAACCTCACCGAGTGTCTCGGCATTCAGCTCAGGGAACGCGACCGCTTCGATCCCGCGATGCGAGTCCTGGTCGAGCATCTTGACCTTCTGGCCAAACGGGATCTTGCCGGCTTGCGGCGCCTGTGCGGGGTCAATGATGAAGATCTCGCCGACATGATTGCCGAGATCCGCTCGCTCAATCCCAAACCCGGTTTGGCGTTCGGCTCAACCATGGTGCAGCCGATCGTTCCGGATGTGTTTGTGCGCGCTGCACCGGACGGGACCTGGCAAGTGGAACTGAATTCCGACACGCTGCCGAAAGTCCTTCTTAATCAGCGTTACTACGCCAAGGTTGCGAAAACGAGTCGCAACGACAAGGACAAAGCTTATATCGCCGATTGCTTTCAGACGGCGACGTGGCTGGTGCGGGCGCTCGATCAACGCGCGAAGACGATTCTCAAGGTATCGAGTGAAATCGTGCGCCAGCAGGACGGCTTCTTCGCCAACGGCGTGCAATATTTGCGTCCGCTCAATCTCAAGACCGTCGCCGATGCCATCGGCATGCACGAGTCGACGGTTTCGCGCGTCACAGCCAATAAATATATGGCGACGAGTCGCGGAATTTTCGAGTTGAAATATTTCTTTACGTCGGCCATCGCGGCGGCCAACGGCGGCGAGGCGCATTCGGCCGAAGCAGTCCGTCACCGCATTCGCCAGCTGATTGACGAGGAGAGCGCTCAGGACGTTCTCTCGGACGACACGATCGTCGAGAAGCTGCGGGCCGCCGGGATCGAAATCGCCCGCCGCACGGTCGCCAAATACCGCGAGGCCATGCGCATACCGTCCTCGGTCCAGCGTCGCCGCGAGAAGCTGGCGGCCGGCGCGTGACCGCCGGGATGCCGCATTGACCTTCGGAACATATATGAGGTGAAATCTTTAGCGCGGACGGACCAACGGGCGGCGCCCGCCCATGGAGGCAGCCAATGCCTTTCAGCGTTTCGGGACGAAATATCAGCGTCGGTGCGGCACTGCAGCGAAAAATCACCGATCGGGTCGAGGAAGCCGCTTCAAAATATTTCAGGGGTGGCTATTCGGGTCACGCCACCGTTGGCAAAGATGGGTTTGGCTTCCGGACCGAATGTGTGCTGCATCTCGACTCAGGCGCATTGCTGGAAGCCGAAGGGATGGCCCCTGATGCCTATGACAGCGCTGAACAAGCCGCCGTCCGTATCGAAAAGCGCCTGCGGCGCTATAAACGCCGCCGCAAAGACCATCAAGCGCGTCGCGGTGGCTGAAAATGCCAAAAAAGTGGCGATTCGCGCCAACTGCAATCTGAGCTCGCCCATTGACGGCGGGTCGGACCACTCTTATGGTCCGCCGCCTTCAACCCCCCTTTGCAACTCGGCGCTGTCATTTCCGATCATTGGCCATGTCCATGACGCTCACCGATCTCGTCGCGCCGAACGCGGTGCTTCCGGCACTCAAGGTTAACAACAAGAAGCAGGCAATCCAGGAACTGGCTGCTCGTGCCGCCGAACTCACTGGGCAAAACGAGAAGGCAATTTTGGAAATTCTGCTGCAACGCGAGAAACTCGGCTCAACAGCCGTCGGCAATGGTGTCGCTATCCCGCACGGCAAGCTGGCGAAGCTCGGCAGGTTGTTCGGGTTGTTTGCGCGGCTCCATAAGCCGATCGATTTCGAAGCGCTCGACAACCAGCCGGTCGATCTGATTTTCCTGCTGCTCGCGCCGGAAGCGGCCGGCGCAGACCATCTCAAGGCGCTGGCGCGCGTCGCGCGGCAATTGCGCGATCCAGAGATCGCGCGACGCCTGCGCGAATCGAGCGACGCGAACGCACTCTACGCCGTGCTGGCGATGCCGCCGGCGAGCACCGCAGCGTAATTCCGCGGAGGGTGAATTTTGCGTGGTCCGGATCCCCGCCGTGGCGGGGACGAGCGGACGAAGCGGGGCTCTCCGCTCGGTCCCGCGCAGCGGGAATCCAGTCAATTTTTTTGGGTGCTTAGTGCACGCTGACCGGTTCGAGTTCCTGGCTCCACGCGTTCGCGAGCGCAGCCTCGCGTGTGTCCGTCAACATGATCGGCGTGCCGTCTGCTGCATGCAGCGTGAATAGCTTGATGCCTGGCGCAATCTTCGGCGCCTCGGGAAACAAGCTCGCGACATCCTCGGAACGAATTGTCCTGACATAGGCCAGGCGACCGTCACCGAGCTGAGCCAGCGCTTCCCGGGTAACCTGGTGAGTCGTGTTCGGTTCAGTCTGTTTGTCGTTGGTCATGGCCCTCGACTCCTTTCTGATTGAACGCTTGACGCGGTCGAGTCCTGCTTCACGAGTCCGTCATTCCTGCTCGTTGATCGAGATCGATTTCACGATCCGTTCCGGGTGTGGCCGGACCAGATCGATCGACAACAGGCCGTTTTTCAAGTCCGCGCCCATAACCTCCATGCCGTCCGCCAGCACAAAAGCGCGCTGGAACTGACGCGCGGCGATGCCGCGGTGGAGGTATTGGCGGGTCTTGTCGTCCTGTTGTCGCCCGCGGATCACCAACTGGCTTTCCTCGATGCTGACATCGAGCTGATCGCGGGTGAAACCCGCAACGGCGAGCGTGATGCGCAACCGTTCAGGGTTCTGCCCGTCGCGGGGCAGACGCTCGATGTTGTAGGGCGGGTAGCCGTCAGCCCCCTTGGCGACGCGATCGAGCACGCGCTCGATCTCATCGAAACCCAGGAGGAACGGGCTGGACAGGGACGGAACTCGCGACATTGGTCTCAAAGTCCTCGCTTGAAGCGACTTTGACGGGGCCCCTTTCAGGCACCCCAACCGTCCGGCGACTGCCGGTCGGTCGTCCCTAATATGGATAGGGTGGGTTAAAGGTTCAAGAACAAGGAGATTCCGGCCCAAACAGGCTATTGTTGGCCCCCAACACAGGTTTTCATGCCCAAACCGACCTCGATACCGCCGCTGACCGTCCGCGCCGTCCGTGGCACGCCGGTCGACGTTCCGCTCAATTTTGTGCTGGGCACCAGCGCGGACGCTATTCGCGTGGCGCCATTGCTGCTGATTGATCTGGAGACCGAGGAAGGCGTCACCGGGCGCGCTTACCTGTTCTGCTACCTGCGCGCGGCTGCGCCAGCGGTAATGAGTTTGCTCGGCGAGGTCGAACGCGTAGCCAAAGGCAGCGCGGTCAAGCCATCCGAACTTTGGGCGAAGCTGGCGCGGCGCTTCACGCTGATCGGTGTCCAGGGCATCGTTCGCATGGCCATGTCCGGCTTCGATGCGGCCTGCTGGGACGCGCTTGCGGTCGCGTCGGGTGCACCCCTTGCGACCTTTCTCGGTGCCGAACGTCGTCCGATTCCTGCCTACAACAGCTGTGGTCTCGGCCTGAAGGATGATCTTGGCGCGCTCGCGGACGAAGCCGAGAAATTGCTCGCCGGGGGCTTCTGCGCAATCAAGCTCCGCCTTGGCTACCCGACGGTTCAGGCAGACATCGCAGCGGTATACGCGGTGCGAAAGCGCATCGGGGACGGCGTTGCGTTGCTGGTCGACTACAACCAGGCACTCAATGTCGACGAAGCACTCGTTCGCGGCCGCGCACTGGATGTCGAAAATATTTACTGGCTGGAGGAGCCGATCCGCCACGACGATTACGACGGTGCCGCGCGGCTTGCGCGCGAACTCAAAGTCCCGATCCAGATCGGAGAAAACTTTTCATTGCCGGCGGCGATGAGTGTCGCGCTTGAGCGGTGTGCCGCCGACTATGTGATGCCCGACCTTGAACGCATTGGCGGTGTCAGCGGCTGGCGTCAGGCAGCGGAAATTGCGCAGTCGCGTGGGATCAAAATGTCATCGCATCTATTTCCGGAAACAAGCGCGCATCTGCTGGCTGTCACGCCGACGTGTCATTACCTCGAATATGTCGATTGGGCGAACGTTTTGCTCGAAGAGCCGCTACAGATCGCAGATGGTCACGCGATCGTGCCATCGCGTCCCGGCAACGGCATGGTCTGGGACAAGAAAGCGGTCGAACGTTTTCGGATGCGCTGAGTTAGCGCAGCGGCAGCTTGAACAGCTTGATGGCATTGTCGCGGCCGATTTTATGCCGGTCGCTCTCGCTGATTGCCGCTCCGTCGAACCATTGCGCGCCTTCACCAACGTCTTCGAATGGCCAATCAACCGAGAACATCACGCGGTCGGCGCCCACCACGGTCATGGCGTTGACGAGCGCGGGCGTGTCAAAGTTACCGGACGTGGTGAGATAAAAGTGCTTGCGGAAGTAGTGCGCCACGCTGTGCTTGGCCGGGTATTTGTGGGCGGCTTTCATCCAGCCGTTGCGATTGTCAATTCGCCAAAGATAGATTGGAATACCCTCACCAATGTGGCCGAGAACGATCTTCAATCGCGGACATTCATCGAAAAGGCCGCTGCCGATCAGCCGCAGAGCGTGGACGGCTGTCTCTGCAGCAAAGGCCCAATTCGGGCCGAGCATCCAACTGTGGCCCTCGTAGAACCTTGTCCAGCTCGGCAGTGGATTGCGTGGGTGCAGGTAGAACGGCACGTCGAGTGCTTCGACCGCGCGCCAAAACGGCCGATAACCCGGAAGGTCGTAGTACAGAATGTTGTCGGGCGTTCCAGCTTGTGAAAAACCGTTCACAAGCGCCCCGACCATGCCAAGTTCCTTGACGCAGCGGGTAAGTTCGGCAGCCGCGGCATCTGGATCTTGCATCGGGAGTGCAGCGAAGGCGGCAAACCGGTTCGGTCGTTTGCGCACCTCGCCAGCGAGTACATCGTTTGCCTGCTTCGCGACCGCCACAGATTTTTTCAAGTCAGGGATCGCTTGAATCGCAGGAGCATTGAGCGACAGGATCATCATTTCGATCCCGTGCTTGTCCATTTCGCCCAGCCGTGTCTCCTGGATGTCGAGCAGGCGGTGGCTCAAATCTTTCCATACGTGCGAACCGAACACCTGCGAATCGCCGAGCGTCGGTTCGATGGCGAAGTGTTCCTCAAGCGCAATCTTGCCTTGCATGGTGGCTCCCCGGTTGTTGCGACATCATGCAATGCCGCGGCGTAACTTGTCAGCACTGCAGCACGGGCGACAAAAAAACCGCCTCGCGGGACGGCTTCGCTCAACATATATTTCAATGATTATTGAAATAACTCTTGACGGCAGCCAGTTATTTCAATAACCATTGAAATATGAAAAACGCCGATGCTGTCGCGGCTTTAGCCGCGCTCGCACAGGAAAACCGTTTGGACGTATTTCGCTTGCTGGTGCAGGCGGGGCCGGACGGAATGGCGGCAGGTGTCGTTGCAACTGCGCTGAAACTCGCGCCGAACACGCTCACATTTCATTTCGACCGCTTGCGGGATGCGGGTCTTGTTACCGTCCGGCGGGACGGCCGCTCAATGATCTACGCGGCGCGCTTCGAAGCCATGAACTCGCTACTCGGCTTCCTCACGGAAAACTGCTGCCAGGGGGCGGTAGAAACATGCGCCCCGGTGACCTGCAAGCCTGTCCGAAAGAAACGAGAAAAGGAGCCTGCGCCGTGAAACGAATGCACGTTCACGTCTCGGTCGCAAATATCGAAAACGCCGTTGGATTCTATTCGGCATTGTTCGCTACGAACCCCACAGTCGTTAAAGACGACTATGCGAAGTGGATGCTCGATGATCCGCCCATGAACTTCGCCATTTCGACGCGCGGGCGGGAGCCCGGCCTCGATCATCTTGGTATTCAGGTGGAGAGCGAAACGGAATTGCATGAAGTCTATACGCGCCTGAAAACAGCTGGTGGCCCTGTGATCGAACAAGGCAAGACTGCTTGCTGTTACGCCAAGTCTGAAAAATCATGGATTGCTGACCCAGCTGGCATCTCGTGGGAAACATTCCACACAACCGGCGAGAATATCAGCTATGGCGGCGGCAGCGGCGAGAATGAAGCGCGCATCGCGCACGCGAAGGCCTGTTGTGCGCCAGCCAAGGCCGTCACCGAGACATCGTGCGCTTGCCCCACGGCTTAGCTATTATGACCGAAAGACCTTTCAACACGTTATTCCTTTGCACCGGCAATTCGGCTCGCTCGATTATTGCAGAAGCGATCTTGAACAAGATCGGGCAGGGGAAATTCACGGCTTACAGCGCCGGAAGTCAGCCCAAGGGACAGGTCAATCCGAACACAATTCAACTGTTGCAAAGTCTTGGTTACGATACGTCCGGCTTCCGCGCCAAATCGTGGAGCGAGTTCGCAAAGCCCGGCGCGCCGGCCCTCGATTTTGTTTTTACGGTTTGCGACAACGCGGCGGGTGAAACATGTCCGGTGTGGCCGGGACAGCCAATGACGGCGCATTGGGGCGTTCCCGATCCCGCCGAAGCACAAGGATCGGAAGCGGAAATTGCGCTCGCCTTTAAGGACGCTTACCGAATGCTATTTCAGCGCATTGGAATATTTACGGCTTTGCCAATACGAAGCCTTGATAAGCTCAGTCTTCAAAACAGGCTTCGCGAAATCGGCCGCATGACTGACGCGGTAGCCAAAGAGCCAACTTAATGGCTTCTCCGGCACAGCGCGCCGTCTCCGAAGCTCTTGGGACGGCATTTCTGCTTGCCACTGTGATCGGCTCCGGAATCATGGCGCAACGCCTTGCAGGCGGAAACGGCGCGCTCGCGCTTTTGTGCAACACGTTGCCGACCGGTGCGATTCTTACTGTGCTTATTCTGATCTTCGGCCCGGTATCCGGCGCGCATTTGAATCCGGCCGTGAGCGTCGCATTTGCGCTACGCGGTGAGCTTCCTTGGCCGATGGCCTTCGTCTATGTCGCCGTACAGCTTTGCGGCGCAGTGATCGGCGTGTGGGCCGCGCACCTAATGTTCGAACTTCCGGTGTGGCAATTTTCAACCACGATCCGGACAGGCTCAGGCCAATGGCTCGCAGAGGCCGTCGCTACGTTTGGTCTTTTGCTAACGATCTTCGGTTGCGTTGCGCGAGCGCCGGGTGCGGTCGCATACGCTGTGGGCCTCTACATTACGGCCGCTTATTGGTTCACTGCGTCAACCTCATTTGCGAATCCTGCGGTGACATTAGCGCGCGCTCTTTCGAATACCTTCGCGGGCATCGCACCGGCTGGAGTCCTTGCTTTCGTTGTCGCGCAATTGGCCGGTGGCGCGCTCGCCACAGTCCTAGCGCAATGGCTTTGGGCGGTCAGAGAACCCGTAGCAACCGCGCGCCGCATAGGTCCGTAAATCTCAGGAAACGCGAGTCTAAAATTATTTTTTGGTTCGACGGCTTGCCGCCAAAATTGGTGGAGCCAGGGGGAGTCGAACCCCCGACCTCGTGAATGCCATTCACGCGCTCTCCCAACTGAGCTATGGCCCCAATCGCAAATCGACAGCCGTCTTGGGAAACGGCGGATGTGTCAGCTTTCTTCTTCTTTCTCGATCGATTCACCGATGATGTCGGTCACATCGGCGTCGCCTTCTTCCTGTTCCTCGATGAACGCGGCATCGTCCATGCTTTCGTCGCCAATCTCGACTTCTTCCTCTTCGCCCTCGGCCTTCGCGTCGGCGGCGGCCGGCTTCTTGCCCTGCTGCTCGGCCTCGGCGTCCTCAAGCGAAACGAATTCCGCGTCTGCGGTCTCCGGCACAATGCTCTCGGTCGGGGCCACCGGTGCGGGCCGTGCGGCTGCCGCCGGTTCAGGTCGCGCGCGCGGAGGCGCCGGCGCTGCAATCGGTACAACTTTGCCCGTGTAGGGCGAAATCACCGGCGTCTTGTTGAGATCGTAAAATTTACGACCGGTATCGGGACAGACACGCTTGGTGCCGAGATCGGGTTTAGCCACAGTCGAGGTTCCTCGGGGACAGGGTCGTTAAAATCGGTGCTTCACTTGGCTAGTTGCAGAGCGCCTGTCAATAGCGCTAGCCCGCTTCAAAGGCCCTCCAAAAGCGGCGGGATGACGGCGCGCGCGGCTGCGTGGTACGACGGCGCAGATTTTGGGGATACCAGCCTGTGAACCCTGCCGAATTGACGCCGCTGACGGCCCGCCAGGGCAGCCCCATGCAGGGTCGTGCCCGTGTCCCGGGCGATAAATCGATTTCCCACCGCGCCTTGATCCTGGGGGCGCTGACGGTCGGCGAAACCACGGTCGGCGGCCTCCTGACGGGTGAGGACGTCTTGCATACTGCCGACGCCATGCGGTCGCTCGGCGCACGGGTGGAGATTGCCGGCGACAACACATGGCGCATTCACGGTGTCGGCGTTGGCGGGTTCGCAAAACCGGCCGGCACGCTCGATTTCGGCAATTCCGGCACCGGCTGCCGGCTTGCGATCGGTGCCGTAGCCGGCGCACCGGTGACTGTGACTTTTGATGGCGATGAATCCCTGCGAAGTCGGCCGATGCAGCGCGTCCTCGACCCATTGAAAAAAATGGGTGCGCGCGTCGTTGAGGTGGCCGAGTCGGGACGCCTGCCATTGACGCTGCAAGGGGCTGCCGAGCCAATTCCAATCGTCTATGAGCCGCCGGTGGCATCCGCACAGCTCAAGTCGGCGGTATTGCTGGCGGGGCTTGCAGCGCCGGGTGAAACCACTGTGATCGAAGCCGAGGCGACGCGCGATCACACGGAGCGATTGCTGAAGCATTTTGGCGCGAAGATCAGCAGCAAGCCGTTCGGCGAGCATGGGCGGCGTATTGTCCTGCAAGGTCAACCCGAGCTTGAGCCAGCGAATGTTTTGGTGCCGGCCGATCCTTCCTCGGCGGCATTTCCCCTGGTCGCGGCGCTTGTCGTGCCGGGGTCGGAGCTGATCCTCGATGCTGTGATGACAAACCCGTTGCGTACCGGATTGCTGACCACGCTGCGCGAAATGGGCGCCAGCATCGAAGCGCTGGAAAAGCGCGATGACGGCGGCGAAGAAGTTGCCGACCTGCGCGTGCGGGCGTCGACGCTCAAGGGCATCGACGTGCCGCCGGAACGTGCGCCATCGATGATCGATGAATATCCAATCCTGGCGGTGGCCGCGTCTTTTGCGGAAGGGATCACGCGGATGCGCGGTCTGAAAGAATTGCGCGTGAAGGAATCCGACCGCCTGGCCGCGACCGCGGACATGTTGCGCGCCAACGGGGTTGTCGTGGAGATTGAAGGTGACGACCTGATCGTTCAGGGCAAAGGCCGCCCTGCCGGTGGCGGTGAGGTCACAACGCATATGGATCACCGCATCGCGATGGCTGCGTTGGTCATGGGTCTTGGCACAGGCAATGCGGTGCGCATCGACGACAGCGCATTCATCGCCACCAGCTTCCCTGGCTTTGTCGAATTAATGCGTTCGATCGGTGCGGACCTCACATGATCGTTGCCATCGACGGACCGGCAGCGTCGGGCAAGGGAACGCTCGGCAAGCGGCTTGCCGCACACTATGGGTTGCGCCATCTCGACACGGGCCTCATCTACCGCGCCGTCGCCAAGGCTTTGATTGATGCGGGACGCGATCCCAACGACGTTGCGGCCGCGACAAGCGCCGCCAAGGCACTCGACCCCTCGCGCTTCGACGAGGTCGCACTCAAGGCCCACAGCATTAGTGAGGCGGCTTCGATCGTTTCAGCGATCCCGCAAGTCCGGACCGCGCTACTCGCCTTCCAGCGCGAATTTGCCGCCAAGCCGCCGGGAGCCGTGCTCGATGGCCGCGATATCGGCACCGTCATCTGTCCCGATGCCGAGGTTAAGATCTACGTGACCGCGACGCCCGAGGTGCGGGCTCGCCGCCGCGCCGCCGAATACCAGGCGCAAGGCCGTCATATCGATGAGGCGGCCGTGCTGGCCGATATTCGCAAGCGAGATCAACGCGACCAGAGCCGCGCGGCGGCTCCCCTGAAACAAGCTCCGGACGCGCACTTGCTCGATACGACGCATTTGGATATAGACGCGGCCATCCGGGCCGCCATCGATATCGTCGAGGCTACCCGAGCGGGCCGAGGGCGCGGTTAACCGCCCCTCGTGTTGGAGGACAAAGCCCCGCTCGAGCCTTTGCGTAAAGCGCGCCTGACCGAACCATCGTTCCAAAAGCACGGTATTTAGCGCCGGCCATCCGGATTCCGGAGGCTGCCGTTGGTCTGCGGGACCTTCGGCCCGCGCATTTGGAACGCCATTCCAACCCACCGGCGCGCCGCAAACAGGAGACTCCATGGCCACCGCTACAGCACCCTCGCGTGAAGACTTCGCCAAACTGCTCGACGAAAGCTTTGGCGGCGGAAATCTTCAAGAAGGTTCCGTCATCAAGGGCAAAGTCGTCGGCATCGAAAAGGAATTCGCGGTCATCGACGTCGGTCTAAAGACCGAAGGACGCGTGGCCCTCCGGGAATTCACCGGGCCGGGTCGGCAGACCGGTCTCAAGGTCGGCGACGAGGTCGAAGTCTATCTGGAGCGCGTCGAGAATGCGCTCGGCGAAGCAGTGCTCTCGCGCGACAAAGCGCGGCGGGAGGAAAGCTGGGGCAAGCTCGAGAAGGCCTTCAACAGCACCGAAAAGGTTCAGGGCGTGATCTTCAACCAGGTCAAGGGCGGCTTCACGGTCGACCTCGACGGCGCTGTCGCGTTCTTGCCGCGATCGCAGGTGGATATCCGCCCGATCCGCGACGTGACCCCGCTGATGAATGTTCCGCAGCAGTTCCAGATCCTGAAGATGGATCGCCGCCGCGGCAACATCGTGGTCTCTCGCCGCACCGTTCTTGAAGAGACGCGCGCCGAACAGCGTCAGGAGCTTGTGCAGAATCTGGAAGAAGGTCAGGTCATCGACGGCGTTGTGAAGAACATCACGGACTACGGTGCCTTCGTCGACCTCGGTGGCATCGATGGGCTATTGCACGTCACCGATATCGCATGGCGGCGCGTCAATCACCCGACCGAAGTGCTCAATATCGGCCAGCAGGTGAAGGTCAAGATCATCAAGATCAATCACGAGACGCATCGTATCTCGCTTGGCATGAAGCAGCTGCTTGACGATCCGTGGCAGGGCATCGAAGGCAAGTATCCGGTCGGCGCGCGTTTCAAGGGACGCGTCACCAACATCACGGACTACGGCGCCTTTGTGGAACTCGAGCCCGGCATCGAAGGCCTGATCCATGTGTCCGAAATGTCCTGGACGAAGAAGAATGTTCATCCGGGCAAGATCGTGTCGACCTCGCAGGAAGTCGAAGTGCAGATCCTCGAAGTCGATCCGGTGAAACGGCGTATTTCGCTCGGCCTCAAACAGACCATGCGCAACCCGTGGGAAGTGTTCGTCGAGAAACATCCGCCGGGTTCCACAGTCGAAGGCGAGGTGAAGAACAAGACCGAGTTTGGCCTCTTCCTCGGCCTCGATGGCGACGTGGACGGCATGGTCCACCTGTCCGACCTCGACTGGAAACGTCCGGGCGAGCAGGTGATCGAGGAATACAAGAAGGGTGACATGGTCAAGGCCCAGGTCCTCGATGTCGATGTCGAGAAGGAACGTATTTCGCTCGGCGTCAAGCAGCTCGCCGGCGATCCAATGGAGTCTGCGGGCGATCTCAAGAAGGGGTCGGTGGTGACCTGTGAGGTGACCGAAGTGAAGGAGGCCGGCCTCGACGTGAAGATCGTTGGTACCGAACTCGTCGCCTTCATCAAGCGCGCCGATCTTGCCCGCGAGCGCGGCGAACAGCGTCCTGAACGGTTCTCGGTTGGCCAGAAGGTGGACGCCCGGGTCACGCAATTCGACCGCAAGACCCACAAGGTCTCGGTCTCGATCAAGGCGCTGGAAGTCGCCGAGGAAAAAGAGGCGATTGCCCAATATGGTACTGCTGATTCAGGGGCTTCCCTCGGAGACATCCTGGGCGCGGCGCTCAAGCAGCGGGCGGGTGACAAGCCCGAAGCCGAAACAGAAAAGGCCGAGGAGTAGGCGGCTGGCGCCTTTTGGACGAATTTCTTTGCCCTCGGGGTTCGCCCCGGGGGTTTCTTTTTTGACATCGCCTTGTCAAAAGCGTTTGACGTGATCGCGGACCGGAACCGATTTTCGGGTAGGATCACGTCGCAGCAAGAGGAACGAAGCCATGTCGCTCGATGCGGATGCCATCGTCGATCGCCGCCGGATGCGGCGCAAGCTTACGTTTTGGCGCGTCAGTGCGCTCGTGATCGCCTTGCTTGCGATCATTGGCACGGCATTTCTGCTCGTCCCCGGCAGCCGGCTTATGCCGCAAGGTGCGTATATCGCCCGCATCCAGGTGCAGGGCCTGATCCGCGGCAATCGGGAGCGCGTCGAGGCGCTTGCTCGGCTCGGCAGGTCCCGCGCGCGTGCGGTGATCGTACATATCGATAGTCCCGGCGGCACCACCGCCGGTTCGGAGCAGCTTTACAACGCCTTGCGTGAATTGCAGAGCAACAAGCCCATGGTCGTGGTGGTCGACGGGCTCGCTGCTTCCGGCGCCTATATCGCGGCGCTCTCGGCCGAGCACATCGTTGCGCAGGAAACGTCACTGGTCGGTTCGATTGGCGTCCTGTTTCAGTATCCGAATTTCACGGACATACTGAAGACGATCGGCATCAAGGTCGAAGAGGTGAAATCCTCGCCGCTGAAGGCCGCGCCCAACGGTTTCGAGCCGACCAGCCCGGAAGCGCGTGCCGCCATCGAGGCGGTCGTGCTCGACTCATATGCCTGGTTCAAAGGTCTGGTCAAAGATCGCCGCAAAATGGACGACCCGCTGCTCGCGCAAGTGTCGGACGGGCGCGTGTTTACCGGGCGACAGGCGGTCGGTCTTAAGCTCGTTGACGGGCTCGGCAACGAAAAGGCTGCATTGGACTGGCTGGAAAAGGAAAAGAAGGTGCCGGCCAGCACGCCAGTGCGCGATTATTCGCTGCAACCGCGGTTCAGCGAGCTGTCTTTCCTTCACGTAGCCGCCTGGACCTTTGAGGCCATGGGACTGAACGCCATTGCGCACCGCATCGAGGAATGGGGCGCCGTGCAGGCGGTGGAGCGACTCAACCTTGACGGTCTCCTGGCGCTTTGGCACCCTCCGTCGTCCAACTGATGGGGGGTAGCGGTGCCGATGATCAAGTCAGAACTCGTCCAGCGCATTGCGTCTCAGAACCCGCATCTTTATCAGCGCGACGTTGAGAACATCGTCAACGCGATCCTTGGTGAGATCACCAGTGCGATGGCCAAGGGCGATCGCGTCGAGCTGCGCGGCTTTGGCGCCTTTTCGGTCAAGCACAGGCCAGCCCGTACCGGCCGCAATCCACGCACGGGCGCTCATGTTGCCGTCGACGAAAAGTCGGTGCCGTTCTTCAAGACCGGCAAGGAAATGCGTGAACGGCTCAACAGGCCAGGCGTGATCTAGGGCTTCTGGTTACTGCGACCGCCAAAATGCTATGGTCTGGCCGGGTTCGTCCCGGCCATCACTTTTTTGGACAGAGGCCGCCAACGGTGCTCCGCAGAATCGTCACGATGCTGATCGTGGTTCCGCTTGCGGTAGTCATTATCGCCTTCGCGGTGGCCAACCGGCAGTCGGTGACCGTTTCATTTGATCCGTTCTCTGCAACAAGCCCGGCTTATGCAACGACCCTGCCGTTGTTCGCGCTGATTTTCGTGCTCCTCATCCTTGGCGTCCTGGTCGGCGGGGTTGCGGCCTGGATCGGCCAGGCCAGGTGGCGACGAACGGCCCGCAAGCTCGACGGGGAGGTCCGTGTCCTGCACCAGGAGATGGATGCCGTCCGGCGCCGTTTTGCCCCTGAACCACCTGCGGCTGCTGAACCGGCTCCATACACTGTCATTCCGCCTCCAATTCCTTAACTCAGCCTTGCGGTTCCGCTTTGCGGCCAAATGGAGAAGGCGCTAGAACGCGCTCACAATGCCACTGTCGATCAAAATTTGCGGCCTCAAGACCCCGCAAGCGCTTGATGTAGCGCTTGATTCCGGGGCCGATCTGGTCGGTTTCGTGTTCTTTCCACCGAGCCCGCGGCATCTCGGATTGGAGGCTGCGCGGACGCTCGGGCAGCGCGTTCAGGGCCGCGCCGGCAAGGTTGCACTTACGGTGGATGCCAACGACGACACGCTGCTCGACATCATCGCTGCGCTCAAACCCGATATGCTGCAGCTGCACGGCAGCGAATCTCCGGACCGCGTGGTGGCGGTGCGCACGCGTTTCGGTCTGCCGGTCATGAAGGCATTGCCGATCGCGGAGCGGAGAGATTTGTCCCCCATCCGCCAATATGCGCAGTTCGTCGATCGACTGATCTTCGACGCGCGTGCGCCCAAAGAGGCGACCCGGCCCGGCGGTCTGGGCAAGCCATTCGACTGGACGCTGCTCAAGGACATCAAGCCTGGCGTTCCGTTCATGCTCTCCGGCGGGCTTGACGCGGACAACGTCGTGGAAGCGCTGCGCACGACACGTGCGCCGGGCGTGGATGTATCCTCGGGTGTCGAGCGCGCGCCAGGCGAAAAGGATCCGGACAAGATCCGCGCATTCATCCGGGCCGCACGGATCGCCGAGGCTGAACTCTTTTCACCGCCTCTCCAGCTCGGAGAGACATCGA
This sequence comes from Pseudolabrys sp., assembly GCA_035692045.1. GTDB lineage: Bacteria > Pseudomonadota > Alphaproteobacteria > Rhizobiales > Xanthobacteraceae > Pseudolabrys. Next base: position 20,793 of record DASSIJ010000197.1, read on the forward strand.
TCGTGCGTTCGGTGAAGTAAGGGCCGGTCGCATGACGCTGCAGCAGCCCAATACATTCCGCAACGGCCCCGACGAACGCGGGCGTTTCGGCATCTACGGTGGCCGGTTTGTTGCCGAGACGCTGATGCCCCTGATCCTCGACCTGGAGAAAGCTTACGCGCACGCCAAGGCCGACCCAAAATTCCAGAAGGAAATGGATGGCCATCTGGCAACATACGTAGGACGCCCGTCGCCGCTCTATTTCGCTGATCGCTTCACGCAACATTGCGGCGGCGCCAAAATCTATTTCAAGCGCGAAGAACTCAATCACACCGGTGCGCACAAGGTGAACAACGTGCTCGGCCAGATCATGCTGGCCCTGCGCATGGGCAAGACGCGGATCATTGCCGAAACCGGCGCTGGCATGCATGGCGTTGCAACCGCTACTTTGTGCGCCAAGTTCGGCTTGCCCTGTATCGTTTACATGGGCGCGGTCGACGTCGAGCGGCAAAAGCCGAATGTGCTGCGGATGAAAATACTTGGCGCGGAGGTGCGTCCGGTTGTATCCGGCGCACGCACGCTCAAGGATGCCATGAACGAGGCCCTTCGCGACTGGGTGACCAATGTCAGCGATACGTTCTACTGCATCGGGACCGTGGCGGGTCCGCATCCGTATCCGGCAATGGTGCGCGATTTCCAGTCGATCATTGGACGCGAAACGCGTGAGCAGATACAGGCCGCTGAAGGCCGGCTTCCCGATTCGCTGATTGCCTGCATCGGCGGCGGGTCCAATGCCATGGGCTTGTTCCATCCGTTCCTCGATGAGCGCGCGATCGAGGTCTATGGTGTCGAAGCAGCCGGCCACGGGTTGAACAGCGGCAAGCACGCCGCCTCGATTGCCGGCGGCCGGCCGGGCGTCCTGCACGGCAACCGGACATACTTGCTGATGGACGATGACGGACAGATCGAGGAAGCACACTCGATCTCCGCCGGGCTTGATTATCCCGGCATCGGTCCGGAGCACGCCTGGCTCAATGATATGGGCCGCGTAAAATTCCTTTCAGCAACCGACGACGAAGCGGTCGCGGCGTTCCAGCTGTGCAGCAAACTGGAAGGCATTATCCCGGCACTGGAAGCGGCACACGCCTTGGCCAAAGTGCCGGAGATTGCGGCCAGGAAACCGAAAGATCACCTGATGGTGGTCAATCTTTCAGGCCGGGGCGACAAGGACCTGGCGTCGGTTGAAGCCTTTCTCGGCGGCAACAAACAATGAGCACGCGAATCGAGAAGCGCTTCGCCGCTCTGAAGGAAGAGGGCCGCGCAGCGCTGGTGACCTTCACCATGGCGGGCGATCCCGATTACGATACCGCGCTCGCCATTGCCAAAGCCTTGCCGAAAGCGGGAGCCGATATCATCGAACTCGGCATGCCGTTCACCGACCCTATGGCAGACGGCCCCGCCATCCAGGCCGCCGGCTTGCGCGCGCTCAAGTCCGGTCAGCGCATGACCAAAACATTGGCGATGGTGCGCGAATTCCGCAAGGAAGACAGTGAAACGCCCATCGTCCTTATGGGCTACTACAATCCGATCTTTATCTACGGCAGCGACCGCTTCCTGTCAGATGCCAAGGCGGCCGGCGTTGACGGTCTGATCGTCGTGGACCTGCCGCCGGAAGAGGACGACGAGCTTTGCCTGCCCGCATTGAAAGCGGGACTCAACTTCATCCGGCTCGCAACGCCCACCACCGACGATAAGCGTCTGCCCACGGTCCTCACCAACACCTCAGGCTTTGTCTATTACGTTTCGATAACGGGTATCACCGGTGCGGCTGCGCCGGATACCACCAGGGTCGCTACTGCGGTCAAGCGCATCAAGCGCCACACCGGACTTCCGGTAGCAGTCGGGTTCGGCGTCCGCACGGCGGAACAGGCGCGTGCCATTGCGGAAGGTGCTGACGGCGTGGTGGTCGGCTCGGCACTGGTGGACGCGCTGCGGAATAGCCTCGACAAAAGCGGAAAGGCATCCCCCGGGTCGGTCAAAGCAGTCACCGACCTGGTCTCTTCGCTGGCGCAAGGGATGCGTTCTGCCCGCCGCGTGGCGGCGATGTGAACATTCGGAGCCGTCAGCGGTTATAATTTTGTCGAATCGGGCCTATATAGACGAACCATGAACTGGATCTCCAATGTCGTCCGGCCGAAGATCCGCAGCTTCCTGCGCCGCGAGACGCCGGAAAATCTCTGGATCAAATGTCCGGAGACCGGGCAGCTCGTTTTTTACAAGGACGTTGAGGCGAACCAGTTCGTCATTCCAAGCTCGAACTATCACATGCGCATCAGCGCCCCGCAACGACTGAAGGCCATGTTCGACAGCGGTGAGTTTGAAGATATCGTTCTGCCGGAGGTGCCGCTCGATCCGCTCAAGTTTCGCGATGAGCGCCGCTACGCCGACCGCCTCAAGGACGCCCGCACCAGGTCCGGATTGCAGGACGCGGTGAAGCTCGGCATCGGACGGCTGGAAGGCCAGATGGTCACGATCGCCGTTCAGGATTTCGACTTCATGGGCGGTTCGCTTGGCATGGCGGCCGGTGAGGCGGTGATCACCGGTCTCGAGACTGCGGTGCGCCGGCAGACTCCATTCATCATGTTCGCGGCGTCCGGCGGTGCGCGCATGCAGGAAGGGATACTGTCCCTGATGCAGCTCCCGCGGACGACGGTCGGTGTGCAGATGCTGCGCGAAGCGCGCAAACCTTACATCGTCGTGCTCACCAACCCGACCACCGGCGGCGTCACTGCCTCTTACGCAATGCTCGGTGACGTGCAGATCGCCGAGCCTGGCGCGCTGATCGGCTTCGCCGGTCCGCGCGTGATTGAGCAGACCATTCGCGAGAAATTGCCGGAGGGCTTCCAACGCGCGGAATATCTCTCGGAGCACGGCATGGTCGACATGGTGGTGCACCGGCACAAATTGCGCGCAACCCTTGCAGAATTGTGCCGGCTGCTGACCCGCATGCCGGCGCCCACTGGCCAGCAGCTATTGCCGGTTCCTGCGCATGCGTGACGCCTGACGGCGCTACGCGCTATACCCGTCCCCTCATCCTGAGGCGCTTTCGCGTAGCGAAAACTTCGCAGGGTGAATTGGCCGTGGCTTTGCAAGTCAGGAGGACGGCGAGAGGCATTCATGAGTTCAGTTGACTCCATCGTCGCGCGGCTGACAGCGCTGCACCCCAGGCGCATCGACCTGTCGCTTGATCGCCTGCAGCCTCTCCTTGCGGCGCTTGATCATCCCGAAAAAAAATTGCCACCGGTCATTCATGTTGCCGGCACAAACGGCAAGGGCTCGACGGTCGCCTTCCTGCGCGCGATTCTTGAGGCCGCGGGACAGCGCGTGCATGCCTACACGTCGCCTCACCTGGTCCGTTTCAACGAACGCTTCCGGATCGGTGGACCAGGTGGAAGCAAGCTGGTTTCGGACGAAGAGCTCGTCGCGACAATGGAGGAATGCGAACGGGCGAACGCCGGCGGCCGCATTACGGTATTTGAGATTACGACCGCGGCTGGCCTTGTGTTGTTCGCGCGTCATCCTGCGGATGTGCTGCTGCTGGAGGTTGGTCTTGGTGGCCGGCTCGACGCAACGAATGTGGTCGACAACCCGGTGGCCACGATTATCACACGTATTTCGATCGATCACACCGATTTTCTTGGCGATTCACTCGACAAGATTGCGGCTGAAAAAGCCGGCATACTCAAACGTGGTGTGCCGGCGATTATTGCCTCGCAACCGCGCGACGCATTGGCAGTGATCGAGCGCCAGGCTGCCAGGCTCAACGTGCCGCTGAAGGTCGCCGGCGAGAACTGGACTGCGACCGAAGAGCGAGGACGTCTGGTCTATCAAGACGAAACTGGCTTGCTCGATTTGCCGCCGCCGAAGCTCTACGGCCGGCATCAGTTCGAGAACGCCGGACTGGCGATCGCCACACTGCGTGCCATAAAAAAATTCGCAATTCCGCCGGCCGCGTTTGACGCCGGCATGGTCAAGGCCGAGTGGCCGGCACGGTTGCATCGGCTGGGACAGGGCCGGCTGGTCGATCTGGCGCCTGCGGGCAGTGAATTGTGGCTTGATGGCGGGCACAATCCGGACGGGGGTCGCGCGATTGCGGCGGCACTCGCTGACCTGGAAGAACGCGTGTCGCGGCCACTCGTGTTGATCGTAGGCATGCTGGCCAGCAAGGATTGTGAAGGCTTCTTGAGCAATTTCGCCGGGCTCGCCCGCCGGATGATCGCGGTGCCGGTGCCCGGGGTCGAAACGGGGCTGAGCGCCACAACGGTAGCGGACACTGCACGCGCGATCGGTCTCTCTGCCACAACGCGCGACAGCGTGACCGAAGCGCTTGACGCTGCGCGTAAGCTCGATCTTGATCCGCCGCCACGTATTCTGATTACGGGCTCGCTTTATCTGGCCGGCGAGGTGCTGCGCGAGAATGGCACGCTGCCGCAGTAGCAGTTCACTTGAGCAACCTCATCAAATCCGCTTTCTTTTGCCGCAGCTGATCCATCGTGCATTGCCGAGGCGTCTTGTCCGGCCGCCACCGCAAAAGGTGCGTGCCATGGCGGAATCGTCCCTCACTGAAATGATCGTAACAAACCTCGACCACCAATTTCGGCTTTAGTGGTTGCCATTGCGCGGAGCGCTTCGTCGACCAGCGGCTAGGCCCGCCGGGTTTGTCACCGGTAAATCCGGGCGGCGCGATCAGCTTTTCGAGCTTGCTCGTGAGCGCTTTTTTCTCTTCGCTCTTGAGCGACGAGGTGAAACCAATGTGATTAAGCAACCCGCGGTCGTCGTAGAGCCCAAGCAGCAGCGAGCCAACGGTCTTCTTGCCTTCGTTATAGCGAAAGCCGCCAACCACACAGTCGGCTGACCGGAAGTTCTTGATCTTCTGCATCCCGTGGCGGGTTCCGGATTCGTATGGCAGATCGCGGCGCTTGGCGATGATGCCGTCGAGCGTCGCGCCGACCTGCTTGAGCCATTTCTTCGTGTCAGTAATTCGGGTGGTCGCCGGCGAGAGCCGGATCGACTTGTGTCCGCGGAGATATTTGTGCGCAAAGCTTTCGAGTAGTTTGCGCCGGGCCGTCAGCGGGTCCTTCGCGAGTATTTCGCTATCGGCCAACAACAAGTCAAAAACGATCAGCAGTGCGGGCGTTTCGACTGCGAGGCGTTGCACGCGGCTCGCCGCCGGATGAATGCGCTGTAAAAGATCGTCGAAGGAAAATGCCTGCCCGTGCGGTACGACAATTTCGCCATCAAGGACAAAGCGTTTGGGTTTGAGCGCGGCAACTGCCGCAACCAGTTCGGGGAAATATCGGGTGAGCGATCGGCCGGACTTTGATTGCAGATCGACCTTGGCGCCATCACGAAAAATGAGACAACGGAAGCCATCCCATTTCGGTTCGTATTGCCAGGCAATACCCTCCGGGATTTCGTCCACGGAGAGGGCTTCCATCGGCAGGAAAGGCTGGCGCAGGGCGGGGGTCATCGCATCGCTAACGCAAAACGGCCGGCTTTGGGCCGGCCGTTTGTAAAACTTTTATCGGCGATTCAAACCGCGCCGCTGATCCATTGGTGCAGCTTCTGCTTTGGAGCGGCACCGACCTGGCGCGAGGCGATCTCGCCGTTCTTGAACAGCATCAGCGTCGGAATCGACATAATGCCGTATTTGGCGGCGGTATTCGGATTCTCGTCGACGTTGAGCTTGACGATCTTGACCTTGTTGCCGAGCTGGCCGGCGATTTCTTCCAGAGCCGGCGCGATCATGCGGCAGGGGCCACACCATTCCGCCCAAAAATCCACGACCACCGGTTCGGCAGATTTCAAAACATCCGATTCAAAACTAGCGTCCGACACTTTGCCGACCGTCATGGCAGCTACCTCATGTTTCTGAGCGGGGAGAATCGCTCCCCAAAAGAATGCGAGGGCAGGAAGCTATGAATGCTGTCCGGCAGCGTCAAGGCACTCTCGCAGCCACGTGATCGGCCAAAGCCCTCTTCAGCATCTCCGCAGAAAGCTCCATCAGATCAGGGGCTTCGGTCCAGATGATCGCGGCACGCACCGGCCTATCGGGATACAGTTTCATGAGCACGGCACGGTAAAGCGCAAGCTGGCGCACATAAGACGGCGGTACCTCTTCGATTCGGCCCGGTGGGGGGCGGTTGGTCTTGAAGTCGCCAATCAGCACGGCGCCTTGCGTGACTGACAGGCGATCGACCTGGCCAGCGATGGGCACCATTTCGCCGCCCAGGTCGAGCATGCCAACGATGGGAACTTCGGCGCGGCTGCCGGAGGCGAAGAGTTCATGAAAACTTGCATTGTCGAGTACGCGCATCACCTGCTCGCCCAGCCTGGCGCGCTCCTCAGCCGGGAGTTTGCCGCCGGCTCGGACGAGATAATCGTCGGCCACCTTCCGGCGCCGCGCGGCCGGGATATCCGGAAGCGATTGCAGCAGCCGGTGAACCAGCGAGCCGCGTAACAGTGCCAAAGCGCGGTCGCCACCGCCGGTGACGTGGCGCGGCTCATCGTCAGCCGTATCGGATGGCCGCAGGACCTTCGCGGTCGTCGGCGAAGGTGGCGTGTTCGTTGTAAGCCATGACGGGAGCACGATCTGTTTCTCTGCCGCGCGAGAGCCGTCATCAGGCACGGTCCAATCGCCTTTGCGGAAACGCCAGATCCTGCCGTCGCCGTCGCTGGCTTCCTCGGACAGTGGCTGAAGCGCGCCCAGCACGAGGTCGTGCCAGCAGCCGCCCGGCGCCTTGTTGACACCTTTGGCGCCACAAATGATCAATCGGTCCTCGGCACGGGTCAGCCCGACATACAAAAGACGGCGATATTCGTCGCGCGCCGCATCGATCGCTCGCTTGCGTGCTTCCGCCATCGGGCCCGCATCTTTGTCCTTGGCGACACCCCAGATCAAAGCAGCCGCATCCGGCGGCCCGTTGGCGATCGGCGCGGTCAGCAGGCGCGGCGGATGCGCCCCTTCCGGCCGCGTTGTCGTGTGGTCGATGAGAATGACATTTTTCGCTTCGAGTCCTTTGGCGCCGTGCACCGTCATCACGCGCACTTCATCGCGCGCCATTTCCATGTCGCGCTTTACCTCGCTTTGCGCCACGCGAATCCAGTTGATGAAGCCCTGCAGGGAAGGCGTTTCGCGCTGCTCGTAGGACAGGGCCAGATTGAGAAATTCATCGAGCGGGTCGGAAGCCTCGGTGCCAAGCCGGGCCAAAATCCTGGCGCGGCCTTGGCCTGCGCCGAGTACATGGGCGTAGAACGCAAACGGCGACAACGTGCGTGCCTTTTGCGCCAATGCGTCGAGTGCCGATGAGGCCGCGCCAAACGCAGCATCTTCATCGACCCTGGCGCGCAAAACCGACCGCAACGATCCTTTGCGCTGATAAGCGAGCTTGTAAAGTTTATCGTCGTCGAAACCAAACAGTGGGCTTTTTAGAACGGTCGCCAGCGCGAGGTCGTCATCCAGCAGCAGCAGCGCGTCGCCGAGCACCAGCAGGTCCATGATGGCAATGTGTTCGGTCAGCACGAGCCGGTCGGCGCCCGCGACTTCGATCTGCGCCTGCTTCAGCGCGCGGATGACCGCCTCGAACATCGGGCCGCGCTGGCGCACCAGGATCAGCACCTCGCGCGGCCGCGTACCTCTCCCGATCCAGCCCTTCACGGTCCGCGCGATCTTGGCTGCCAGCTTGACCGACGGACTGGTCTCGCTGGTGGTGTCGAACGGCGCGTCCCAGCCTTCCTTGCTGGTGTCTTTCTCGTCGGGACCGATCAGCTCCCAGATTTCCACTTCGCCGGGCACCGCGTCCGGCAAGGCCTGATGCACGGTCCATGTCGGATCGGCGGTAAGCCCCTGGAATGCCGCCGGCTGCTTGAACACAGCATCGACGGCGTTGAGCACGCCGACCGCCGACCGGAATGAAAAATCGAGCTTCTCGATCGTGAACGCGACGTCGCTCGCCTCGTGCAGCGCGTGAAAGTGTTTGCGCATTTCAGCGAATTTGTGAGGCACCGCGCCCTGAAACGAGAAGATTGATTGTTTTTCGTCGCCGACCGCGAACAAGGTTCGGCGCACATTCTCGCGCGCGCCGCCCGGCAGGAATTCCGCGACCAGAATCTTGATGATTTCCCATTGCTTGGCGCTCGTATCCTGCGCCTCATCCACCAGCACGTGATTGATGCCAAGGTCGAGCTTGTAGAGCACCCAGGCGGCTGCAGTGCTTTTGGCGGAGGCGTCGCGAAGCAGCATCAGCGTCTTGTCGATCAGATCCTCGTAGTCGAGCAGGCCGCGGCGGTCCTTTTCGGCCTGATAACGCCCGATGACCGCGGCGGCGACCGTGATCAGGGCCGCACTGCGGTCGCGCGCCAGCAGTGCGAACTCGCGCGCCACAAGCTCGCAGACGCGATCCTGTTCGGCGGCTAGTCGGCTGTTCCAGTCTGGATTGGCCTTGGCGAAATTTGCCGTGAGAACATTTTTCCGCCGTTCGAGAGTTTTGGTGCAGAACAGTCGCCGGTAGTGCTCGATGCTTTCGCGCCCGGTGGCGGCGCGCGCGGCCATCAAAAAGCTGGCAAGGTCTCTGTCGGTCGGCTTGTCGCTGGTGGCGAGAAATTTCATGAGCGACGGCCATTCGGTAGGTGGAATGGCTGAAGCAGAAAAGTATTCATTTTCAACGCTTTGAATATTATCACCAGGCGCAAGCCCAAAGGTGCGGGTCAATTCGTCGATTGCTTGCTGGACACCGCCAGCGCGGCCAGTCCACGCCGTGATCAGGTCGCGCTTGCCGATCGTCTCTG
>DASSIJ010000198.1:0-9427 GCA_035692045.1 Pseudolabrys sp.
CGCCGAGATATTCAGCCTGAAGGGTCGCGTGGCGCTGGTGACCGGCGCGTCGAGCGGCCTTGGCGTGCAATTTGCGAAGGCACTTGCCGATAACGGCGCAGTTGTTGTCCTGGTGGCGCGGCGGGCGGACCGCCTTAAGGCGCTGAAAGACGAGATCGAAGGAAAGGGCGGGAAAGCGCTCGCCATCCAGGCGGACGTCACGGACTAGGCGGCGGTGGCGCGCGCTTTCGATGCTGCGGAAAAGGCGTTCGGCACCGTGACGATCCTCGTCAATAACGCCGGCATCGCGCACGGCGGCCGCGCGGTTGAAATGTCCGCCGAGGAATGGCGCAAGGTTCTGTCCACCAATCTCGACGCCGTCTTCTTCTGGGCCCAGGAGGCGGCGCGACGCATGTTGGCAGCGAAGACGCAGGGCGCAATCGTCAATATTGCATCCGTGCTCGGACTTGCCGTCGCCAAAGGCGCCGTCGCTTATGCTGCGGCCAAGGCCGGCGTGGTGCAGGTCACCAAGGCACTGGCGGTCGAACTCGCGTTCAAGGGCGTGCGTGTCAACGCCATCGCGCCCGGCTGGTTTGTTACCGAAATGAACGACGACTACCTGATGAGCGAAGCCGGTGTGGCGCTCAAGCGCGAGATCCCGATGGGCCGCTTCGGCAATCCAGGCGATCTTGATGGGGCGCTGTTGTTGCTCGTGTCGGATGCCGGCAGCTACATCACCGGCGCCACCATTGTTGTCGATGGCGGGCAAGTCGTGCAGATCAAGGGCTAGGGGAACGACGCATGGATTTCACGCTTGCGCCCGAGATCGAGGATCTTCGTTTGCGCGTACGCGCCTTCGTGGAAGAGCACGTGTTGCCGCTGGAGGCCGATCCGGAGAATTTCTCCGAGCACGAGAACATTCCCGAGCTCCGCCTCGCCAAAGTGCGCGAGAAGGCAAAGAAAGCCGGCCTGTGGGCGCCACAGTCGCCAAAAGAATATGGCGGCATGGACCTGCCCATCGTCGCCTGGGCAGCGATTTACGAAGAAGCCGCGCGTTCGATTTTTGGTCCGCTTGTCTTCAATTGCATGGCGCCCGACGACGGCAACATGAATCTTCTCAAGCTGGTCGGCACCCGCGAGCAAAAGGAAAAATGGCTCAAGCCCATCGTCGAGGGCAAGGTACGCTCGACCTTCACCATGACCGAGCCGGCGCCGGGCGGGGGCTCCGACCCGTCAATGATCCGCACGCGCGCCGAGAAAAAAGGCGACCGCTATATCGTCAGGGGACACAAATGGTTCGCGACCGGCGCCGAGGGCGCCGCGCACTTCATCCTGGTTGCCCGCACCAGCGACGACAAACGGCGCGGCCTGACCGCGTTCCTGTTTCACAAGGACCAGCCGGGCTGGCGCATCCTGCGGCGTATTCCCATCATGGGGCCGCACGAGCATGGCGGCCATTGTGAGCTCGAATTCGACGGACTGGAGATCCCGGCCGAAAACATTTTGCTGAAGGAAGGCGGCGGACTGAAGATCACGCAAATCCGGCTCGGTCCGGCGCGGCTGACGCACTGCATGCGCTGGCTCGGCTTCTCCAAGCGCTGCATGGAGATCGCGCAGGCCTACGTTGCGGACCGCGAGGGGTTCGGCGTCAAGCTTGGTGACCGTGAAAGCGTGCAGATCAAGCTTGGCGAAGTGGCGCAGCAAATCCAGATCGGCCGGCTGCTCACCATGCACGCGGCCTGGATGCTCGATCAGGGCGGACGCGCGCGCAAGGAAGTGTCGATGGCCAAGGTGCAGGTCGCAGATACACTGCACAAGGCTGCCGACGTGGCGATCCAGCTACAGGGCGCGCGCGGCTTCTCGCAGGATTCAATCGCGCAATGGATTTATCGCTCCGCGCGCTCGGCCCGCCTGGTGGATGGCGCCTCCGAGGTGCACATGATGGTGCTTGCGCGCTTCATGAAGGAAGAGGGGCGGGACTTCTGGAAATGGGGCCCGGGCGAGGGCGGGCGCAACGAACGGTAAACTCAAGCGGGCTACATCACCGCTCCGATTTGCCATGGGACGAATTCCAGTTCGCCGTAGCCCAGCTCTTCAGATTTGGTGTGCGTGCCGGATGCAACCCGCAATACCTTTGCGAAGATTTCCTGTCCCTTTGCCTCGATAGATGTTCCATCGAGGACGTCGCCGCAGTTGATATCCATGTCGTCGGTCATGCGCCGGTACATCTCGGTATTGGTAGCAAGCTTGATCGAAGGCGTCGGTTTGCAACCGAACGCAGAGCCGCGACCGGTGGTAAAGCACATGACATTGCAGCCGCCGGCAACCTGGCCAGTCGCGCCGACGGGGTCGTAGCCGGGGGTGTCCATGAATACGAACCCTTTTTCCTTTACCGGTTCGGCGTATTCGTAGACCGCGCGCAATGTGGTGGTGCCGCCTTTGGCTGCGGCGCCCAATGATTTTTCCAGGATGGTTGTGAGTCCACCCGCCTTGTTGCCCGGCGCCGGATTGTTATTCATCTCGCCGCCATTGCGCTTGGTATAGTCCTCCCACCACCGAATGCGCGCGACGAGCTTTTCGCCCACAGTGCGATTGATTGCGCGCCGTGTGAGTAAATGCTCCGCGCCATAGATTTCCGGCGTTTCTGCGAGCACTGCTGTTCCGCCATTTTTGACCAAAAGATCGGCGGCGGAGCCCAATGAAGGGTTTGCAGTAATTCCGGAATAACCGTCGGACCCCCCGCACTGAAGCGCCAGCACAATCTCGGAGGCTGGCCGCGTTTCGCGCCTGGCGCGCCCGGCGACCGGCAGCATCGCTTTGATGCGCTGGAGGCCCTGATCGACGGTTTTTTTGGTTCCACCCGTTGCTTGAATCGTCATGGTTTGAAAGTGATCGCCCTCAACCATTCCGTATTCGTCCTTCATGCGATCGATTTGAAAGACTTCACAACCCAGGCCAACCATTAACGCGGCGCCGAGATTGGGATGGGTCGCGTAACCCCATTGCGTCCGCCGCAACAGATCCCAGCCTTCTCCGTAGGCCGCCATACCGCATCCGCTGCCATGAACAAACGCAACCGCGCCATCGATTTCCGGATGGTCGTCGAGAATTCCGGATCGATTGACTTCTTCGGCAATGAATTTTGCGACCGAAGCCGAGCAATTCACCGACGTCAGAATGCCGATGTAATTTCGTGTGCCGGTTTTTCCGTTGGGCCGGACATAGCCCTCGAATGTCGCACGCAGCTCCGGCGGCAGAATCTCGTCGTTCTTTGCGCCCTCGGCAAATTTATAGTCGCGGGCGAAATCGCGGAGTGCCACGTTTTGCTCATGCACCCAATCGCCAGGAGAGATTGTTTTTGATGCGAATCCGATCGTTTGGCCGTATTTCCGTATCGGTTCACCGTCGCGAATGGCCATTATTGCCATCTTGTGGCCGCGCGGCACCCGCTCGCGCGCGGTAACGCCTGCGACAGCAGCACCGGCCGCAATCTGATCGACCGCGACAACGACATTGTCTTCAGGCGATAACCGGATCGTCCTTGGTGTGTTCATGCGAGCGCCCGCGGGGTCATGAGGCCTGTTGCGTGAAGTTGACTGCATAGTAACATCCTGGCGAACAGGCGATGCTTTAAATAATCGCCGCATGGGAGGGAAGTATGTCGAATTGGCCGCGCCAGTTGGCGCACGGTTTCGCGCTTGTTGCCGCAGTCGTCCTTATGGCCGGGCCAGCCGGCGCCCAGACCAAGCTCAAGTGGGCGCATGTGTATGAGGTCGCCGAGCCCTATCACACGCAGGCGCTATGGGCGGCCGAAGAGATCAAGAAGCGCACCGACGGCCGCTATGAGATCGGGGTATTCCCCGCCTCCCAACTTGGCAATGAAAACCAGATCAATGAGGGGCTGGGGCTCGGTACCGTCGATATCATCTATACCGGCGCATCATTTGCTGGCTCAATCCACAAGCCGCTCTCGATCACCGGCGCGCCGTTCATCCTGCGCGACTTCGACCACTGGAAGGCTTACCGCGACAGCAAGCTTTTCCGCGACATCGCCAAAGGTTACGAGGACAAGACCAAGCACAAGGTGGTCGCGATCCTCTATTACGGCCAGCGACACGTCACCGCCAACAAGGAAATCAAGAAGCCCGAGGATATGAAGGGCATGAAGCTGCGCGTCCCGCCGGCGCCGTTGTTCCTGATGTTCACCAAGTCGGTCGGGGCCAATGCCACGCCGATCGCCTTCGCAGAGGTCTACCTCGCCTTGCAACAGGGCACTGTGGACGGCCAGGAGAACCCGTTGCCGACCATCATGGCGAAAAAGTTCTACGAGGTGCAGTCGCACATCATGCTCACCGGCCATATCACCGAATCCCTGGTCACGATTGTCGGCAGCCACGTCTGGTCGAAGCTCTCGGATGCCGACAAGAAAGTGTTCGAGGAGGTGCTGATGCAGGCCAGTGCGAATTCGACCGACCAGATCCGCGCCTCAGAGCTCAAGCTCGCCGATGAATTCCGCAAGCTCGGCAAGACCGTGGTGGAAGTCGACCGCGAGGCATTCCGCAAGGCAGCTGTTCCGCTTCATATGGACGCCAGTGCGGGCGCCGGCTGGTCGCAGGCCGAATACGACGCGCTGCAGGCGTTGAAATAAAGGAACCAGTGCAAGTCGCGTCATGCCGTGCTCAGGTGCGGCGTGACGGGTGCGATTTGCCGTGGGGGGATCATGAGTAAAAAGAAGACACTCAAGGGCGAGAAGCGCCTCATTCAGGCCGAAGACGCCGAGGTCGTCATTGAACACTACCCGGAGGATTGGCTTGCGTTCGTGATCTTCTGGTCACTCGCCTTCATTGTCTTTCTTCAGTTCTTCACGCGCTATGTGCTCAATGACAGCCTGTCCTGGACCGAGGAGATCGCCCGCTACGGTCTGATGTGGGTCGTGTTCATCGGCGGTGCGATGGTGACACGGCGCAATACGCACATTGCCGTGGAGTTGCTCTCGAATGTCATGAAGCCCGGGCCGCTGCGCGCGAGCCTGCTGGCCTTCGTTGATTTCGTCAAACTTGCCTTTCTCGGCCTGCTCGCGTTCGTGTCGTGGACGATCACCGAGCGCATGCACCAGCAGCGCATGACCGTGTTCGACTTGCCGATGAGCTATGTTTACGCCGGCGTCGCGTTCGGATGTTTCCTGATGCTCATCCGCCAAGGTCAAAATGTCTGGCGCAACGCCCGGATGGGCTGGAGACGGCCGGACGACTGGACGCATCAGATCGCGCCAGACTAGGGGCAGGACAATCCGATGATCATTATGGCGTTTTTGTTCATCGCGGTGCTGCTCGTGGGCGTGCCGGTGTTCATCGCGCTTGCGGGATCGTCCTTCGTCTACACGCATTTCATCGCTGAACTGCCGGATTTCGTCATCTTGCATCGCATGGCGGGGGGCATTGATTCATTTCCGCTGCTGGCCGTGCCGTTCTTTATCCTTGCAGGCAATCTGATGAATTCGGCCGGCATCACCAACCGCATCTATGATTTCGCGGTTGCGCTTGCGGGTTGGACACGCGGCGGACTGGCGCACGTCAACATCATCGGTTCGGTGATTTTCGCCGGCATGTCCGGGACGGCGATCGCCGACGCGGCGGGCCTTGGCACGATCGAGATCAAGGCGATGCAGGATCACGGTTATGACACCGAATTTTCGGTCGGCGTCACGGCAGCGTCGTCAACACTGGGCCCGATCATCCCGCCGTCCCTGCCGTTTGTGATCTACGGAATGATGGGGAATGTCTCGATCGGTGCGCTGTTTCTCGGCGGTGTCATACCCGGCTTTGTGATGACCGCTTTCATGATGGGCTATGTCTACTATTGCGCGCGACGCTACGGGATGGGGCGCGACCAGGCATTCCGCTGGCGCACGCTCGGCACCACTTTCCTGGCAGCATTCCCGGCTCTTCTGACGCCGGCCATCATCGTCGGCGGCATGACGTTCGGATGGTTCACGCCGACAGAGGCGGCGATCGCCGCCTGTGCCTGGGCGATGGTGCTCGGCATATTTCTCTACCGCACGCTGTCACCAAAGCAGTTTTACAAGGTCTCGATGGACACGATCGAAACCACGGCCGGCGTGTTGTTGATCGTCGGCGCTGCCTCGCTGTTCGGCTGGGTGCTCACGACGACCCGCGTGACCGAATACACCACCGAGGCACTGCTGGCCCTGACAAATAATCGTTACATCATTTTGTTGCTTACGAACGTTTTGCTGCTGGTCGTCGGCTGCTTCCTGGAGCCGATAGCGTCGATCAGCATATTGGTGCCTGTTCTGATGCCGGTCATTGTCAAGGTTGGCATCGACCCGGTGCACTTCGGTGTCATGATGACGCTCAACCTGATGATCGGGCTGTTGCATCCGCCGCTCGGCATGGTGCTGTTCGTGCTGTCCAGAATCGCCAAATTGTCGATTGAACGAACGACCATCGCGATTTTGCCTTGGCTTATCCCTCTATTGTTGTCGTTGATTGCGATCACGATGATCCCCGAGTTGACCCTGTGGTTGCCGCGGGTCCTCGGGATGATCAAATGAGGGCTGGGCGTTGGTACGTCTGGCGTTAGGCGGTTGCCTTGCGCAGGGCGGCGACTTCATCGCGTGCGGATTTCATCAGATATTGCACATCGGAAGCGGCGATCACGAAGCGCGCGCCCAGCTTCACCAGTTCGGCAACGTGCTCGACATCCGCCCGGATCCCGCCGACGCCAAGATGCTTGCCGTGCGTCTTGCAGGCTTTTGCCGTTGCCTCATAGGCCGCCCGCAACTTCGGGCTTTTCAGGTCACCGGGAATGCCCATGGCGGTGCAAAGATCGTTGGAGCCGATCAGCAGAACGTCGATGCCGGGTACCGCGGCAATAGCGTCGGCATTCGCTATGCCTTCCGGCGTTTCCAGCATCGGAATGAGCAGTGTCGCGGCATTGCCTTGCTTGTTGACCTCGCCGAGCGGCGTCGGGCGATAACCCTGCAGTGCGCCGGCACCCGCGACCGAACGCTCTCCCAGGGGCGGGAAGCGGCAGGCGCGCACGAACGCTTCAGCTTCGGCGGGTGTGCTCACGTTCGGACAGGTAATGCCGAGCGCACCCATATCGAGCAGGCGCGTGGCATCCTCGAAGTGATGTCCGGCAATGCGCACCAGCGGCGTGACGCCGGTGGGCAAGGCGGCGACGCAGATCTGCGCCGCGTCGTCCAAGGACATCGTGCAATGCTCCATGTCGATGAAAAGCGCATCGAAGCCGCAGGCATCCGCGATCATGGCGATTTCGGCGGTGCGGGCGAGACGCGTCGCCATACACAACGCAACCTCGCCGC
Source organism: Pseudolabrys sp. (assembly GCA_035692045.1). Taxonomy (GTDB): domain Bacteria; phylum Pseudomonadota; class Alphaproteobacteria; order Rhizobiales; family Xanthobacteraceae; genus Pseudolabrys. The sequence continues at coordinate 7,328 of DASSIJ010000198.1, forward strand.
GCGCGAGGCGCTCTTTCGTGCGGTTGGTAAAGGCCACGGGCCCGGCGCTCAGTCGCGATAGCTCGTGTCGATCTTATCGAGGATGCGCAGGTAAGCCGCCCAATCGTGGCTGCCGCGGCCGGAGTCATGATGCTCGTATTGCTCCGCGGTCTTGGCGCAGACCTCGGGTGGAATTTCGATCAATGGGTTACCGGTGGCTTCCATCATCAGTTGGATGTGCGCAGCCTCGAGGAGATGCGACATCAGCACGAAAGCCTCCCGCGCAGTCTTGCCGACCGTCAGCAAGCCATGGTTCTGCATGATCATCGCCCGGTTCTGGCCGAGATCCTTGTTGATCCGCTCGCGCTCGCTGAAATCCTCGGTGATGCCTTCATACGCATGGGAACCGATGCGCTTGTAGAAGCGGATCGCCGGCTGTGAAAGCATGCGCAGGCCGCTCTTGAGTCCCGCAAAAGCCATGCCGATTTCGGTGTGAACGTGGATCGCGCAATTCACATCCGCTCGCGCGGCCAGTACGCCACCGTGCAGCGTGAAACCGGGACGATTGACGCCTGATTTCTCGTCCAAGTCCTCGTCCATCGATACCTTGGCCAGATTGGACGCAGTCACTTCCGTGTAAAGCAGGTCGTGCTGCTTCATCAGGAACATACGCGGCTCGCCCGGGACCCGCATGGAGGAATGGTTATAGATGACGTCGTCCCAACCGTAGTGCGCGGTCAGCCGATAGACGGCAGCAAGATCGACACGCGCTTGCCATTCTGCCGGCGAAATTTCACCCCGTGAACTTTTAGGAATGCTGGCGAGCTTGTTCATCGGCGACGTCCTCCGTGAATGCGGTGGGACTCTATCACACCGCGCCCGCTTGGCCAGATCGCGCTGCCTCAGTATAGAGAGGGCCGCAACGAGCGAGAGAAAATGAGCACGCCAATCAAGATCCGCATGGGTGGCTATGGGCCGCCAAGCACCGGGTTCAGCAAGTCACTGAAATTCATCGGCGACAAACTCGAGGCGCAGTTCGGCAAGGACGTCGCTCTTGAATACGTCTTCAACATCATGGATCACGGCCACAAGGCCGAGGACATTCTCACGTTGGTTGAGGATGGCTCGATGACGCTCGGTTACCAGTCATCAAGCTATCTGACCGATCGCGTGCCCGAATTGGGCTTTGTCGATCTGCCATTCCTGTTCAGCAACAACGCGCAGGCACGTAGCGCGATGGATGGCGAACTCGGCGAATTCCTCGTCCGCAGGATGGAAGAACGCATCAACTATCGAATCCTCGGCTGGTTCGAAAACGGATTTCGTCACATCTCCAATCGCCTGCGGCCGATCCATCTGCCCGCAGATATGAAGGGCATGAAAATCCGTGTGTTGCCGAGCGAGATACACAAACGCACATTCGAATTGCTCGGCGCCGTAGCAATGCGTATGGACCTCACCGAGGCCATCGCCATGATCAAGGCCGGCACGCTCGATGCGCAGGAAAATCCGCTCGCCAATACGGTGACCTATGGCGTGCACAAGTTTCACAAGTTTCACACGCTGAGCAATCACTTCTACATTTCACGGCCGATCTTTTTTCATCGACCGACGTTCGAGGCCTGGCCGGATGATCTCAGGCGCGCGATGCAAGCGGCCGTGAAAGAGGCGGTGGCGTATCAGCGCAAGCTCGCAGCCGAGGAACACGACCAGTCATATAAGGCAATCGAGGCCGCAGGTTGCGAGATCAACGCACTGGCGCCGAAGGAACATGCGGCTTTCGTCGCCGCCGTGCAGCCGCTGCTCGCGGAAGCGCGCAAGACCTACGGCGATGCGATGTTCAGGATGGTCCCGAAGGCGTGACGGACAGCGAATTAAGCTCACCGAAAGCTTAACGCACTCTTTGCAATTCGAAGATTTACGCCGCTGAAACGACTCCGCGGTAAAGAGCTGCGGTCTTTCCGTCGCGGCGGCAGTCCAAATGAAACAGAATCGTCCCATCGCACTTGCGCTTCGCGGCGTCAGCAAACGCTTTGACCGTCCGGCGGTCGACGCGCTCGATCTCACCGTCTATGGCGGAGAGTTCTATGCCCTTGTCGGTCCGAACGGCGCCGGCAAGAC
>DASSIJ010000199.1:0-4162 GCA_035692045.1 Pseudolabrys sp.
CGGCCGCCAGCGCCGCCACCTGCCGCGCGGTCCCATCCACGTCGGCCGTATCGGTATTGGTCATCGACTGCACCACGATCGGCGCACCGCCGCCGACCATCACGCCGCCGACATCCACCGCTACCGATCTGTGACGCTCAGGGGACGTTGTACTCATCTCGCTGTGACTTGAACCACCAGGCATGCGGAAACCATCTCACGTCAATGAGACAAAAGTTCCGCGTTAACGCCCGCTGATTGTAGCGAGTTCCTTGGGCTAATGGGAACCCGGGGATCGATAAGGCTCGTTTTTGGCCATTTCGGCGGCCTGAGCAGCAGCGGCCGTTCGCTCGAAAGTTTCGGCCAGGCGCCGTAGCTCCTCTGCGACAAAGGGATCCGGGCAGTTTGCCGCACGCTGGCGGCAGTAGGTGCTTTCGCTTAGAAGAAATTGTCGGGCCGTCATTGCGTTTGTTTTATTCCCTGTGACGCCGCGTATAACGCAATTCTGAGGGCTTGGTTCCTGCCTCAACTATCGCGCGGAGATGTTGGTCTGCCGACGGGGGATCGGCCGCTTACCGCACAATTTGTTGCAACAGTGCATGCAATTTTGCGGCCTCGATCGGCTTTTGCAGCACCGGCGCGTGAGCAAAAGCGGAAACGATGGTGTCGGGACCGTAGCCGGTGACGAACGCGAAGGGAATTTTCCGGTTCGTCAGTATGTCAGCCACCGCGTAGGTTTTCTCGCCACCCAAATTCACGTCGAGGATGCCTGCCTGCAAATTATTGCTCTTGGCCGCGAGAATCGCGTCGCTGAATCGACTGTAGGGGCCGTCGACTTTATGTCCGAAGGCGGACAGCATGTCCGCCAGCATCATCGACACCAATGGCTCGTCCTCGACAAGGAGAACGCGCTTGTCATCGGAATCCGTTGCAACGGCCTGCGCAACGCCGTCAATCTGACGCGGCTCGAATGGACGCTGAGAGTCCATATGGCCGTCGTGCGGAACGGACAAAGTGCAATGCAGACCATTCGCCTGCCAGTCAAAATTTACAAGGCCACCGAGCTGACGCTCGATGCCTGCGATGATGGCGCGGCTGCCGTAGCCGCGGCGCGTGGGAGGAGAAACCTTCGGGCCGCCTGACTCGACCCATACAAGCTCCAGCTTTGTCGGCTCGGTCCGCCACGTCAGCGCGACGCGGCCGGAAGCGGTTGACAAGGCGCCATACTTTGCGGCGTTGGTGGCGAGCTCGTGCAAGGCCAAGGCAATGGTCTGGGCGATGGCCGGCGGCAGCAACACCACCGGTCCGCTGGTTGAAACCCGTTCGTGCCTCTCGGCGCGATAAGGAGCGAACTCTTCCTCGACGAGTCGATTGAGATCCGCGCCTTCCCAGCGCGAGCTGGCCAATAGCCTGTGCGCGCTGGAAAGCGCGCCGATACGGCCATCGAGCGCACCAATATATTCGTCGATGCTGTCGGCGCGAGTGAGGCGCATGATCGATTGCACGACCGCCACGACATTGCGTGCGCGATGATCGACTTCCTCGGCGAGCAGAATTTGACGCTCTTCGGCGCGTTTTCGCTCGGTGATGTCAGCGGTGACGCCGCTGAGCCAAATGAGTTGCCCGCGTTCGTCAAAGCTCGCTGCTGCGGTTCCAGTGCACAAGCGCACCTCGCCCATTGGCCGCCGCACACGAAATTCGGTCTGGAAGGTATTCGCGTCCTTCGTGACCTTGCGGAATGCGCGCACCAGGAGTTCGAAATCATCGTGATTGATGAGTGGTTTCACGGTCTCCAGCGTAGGCACAAAGGTATGGGGGTCGACGCCGAAAATCTCGCATTGGCCATGGTCCCAGACGATCGAACCACGCGCGAGGTTCCATTCCCAGCTGCCCATCTGACCCGCGGCAAGGGCAAGGCTGCGCAGGCGCTCGCTCTGGCGGAGCTGGAGCGTGGATGATGCGAGTTCGGCGGTGCGCTCCGCCACGCGGGCTTCGAGGCTCTTGTTCAATTGCTCGAGCTGGCGCGTCTTGCGGAACAGTTCCACAAATACTTTGACCTTCGCGCGCAGGACCTCCGGAATCACCGGGACAGGCACATAGTCGACCGCGCCCATCTCGTAGCCGCGCAGCCGATCGACGTCGGTCAACAGGATGGCCGAAATGAAAATCAGCGCCGTCTTCTCGAAGCGAGGATGATTGCGGATCATCGCTGCGAGCTGGAAGCCATCGATGTCGGGCATGTAGACGTCGATGAGGACAACAGCGACGTCGTGTTTCAGCAGCAGCTCAAGCGCTTCCGTGGCATTGCTGGCGCTCAGCAGGTTCTCGCCAACATCGGCCAGGATGGTCCGATAGGTCAGAAGCTTCGCGGGCTGATCGTCGACGAGGAGTATGTTGACTTTGTCGTCAAGCATGGGGTTCACAAGACTCAACGATGCAGCCAGCCGCGGAGTGCGGACAGCAGCTGTTCCGTATTCACCGGTTTCGCCAGGTAGTCCGACGCACCCGCATCCAGGCATTTCTCACGGTCGCCCTTCATCGCTTTTGCGGTGAGGGCAATGATCGGCAATCGACGGAAATCGGCGTTCTTCCGTATTTGTTCCATGGTTTGATAGCCGTCCATCTCCGGCATCATGATGTCCATCAGCACGATGGCAATGTCATCATTGGCCTCGATCAGCTGGATTGCCTCGTTACCGGTCGTTGCGGTGCGAACACGCATGCCACGCCGTTCAAGGATGCTGCTCAGCGCAAAGATATTGCGGGCATCGTCGTCGACCAGCAGCACCGTTCGGCCAACCAGGTCCTCGTCGGATGTCGTGAGCCGTTCGAGCATGCGCTGCTTTTCCGGCGGCAATTCGGTCACAACCCGATGCAGGAAGAGCGCCGTCTCATCAAGCAAGCGCTCGGGCGATTCGACACCCTTGACGACGATGCTGCGGGCCATGGTGTGAAGCCGGGCGTCTTCTTCGGCGCTCAGCTCGCGTCCAGTGAACACGACAACAGGAACTTCCGACAGCGCTTGATCCGCGCCCAGCTCTTCCAGCACTTCGAAACCGGTCATGTCGGGCAGCCGCAGATCGAGCACGACACAGTCCGCAGCCCGGCGGCGTAGCGAGTCGAGGGCGCCGCGACCGGTGCTGGCGGTTTCAATCTCGACATCGTCGTGGCCGAGCAATTCGGCGATGCTCATCTGCTCGGCCAAATTGTCTTCGACAACGAGCAGGCGCTTGCGCCGTGGCGTCGAGTACTCCTTGATACGGCGGAGCGCAGCTTCGACGCCCTCCGTGGTCGTCGGCTTGGTAACGAACGAGAATGCGCCGCGCGCCAGTCCGTGATGCTTGTCTTCATCGAGCGTGATTATTTGCACCGGAATGTGACGCGTCAGCGGATTCTGCTTGAGCTGGCTCAGCACGCTCCAGCCCAACATGTCGGGAAGGAAGACGTCGAGCGAAATGGCGCTCGGTTGATACTGCTTGGCAAGCTCAAGCGCGTCCGCGCCGCGTGTGGCCACCAGAACTTTGAAGCTTTTTCCGCGTGCGAGATCGATCAGAACGCGGGCATAGTGCGGGTCGTCCTCCACGATCAGCAGGATTGAATCGCCGGGCTGAATTTCGTCGCGGTCGTCCGGTATCTTCTCGACCGGGCGCTCCGGCGGCAGAATGATTGCTGGCGTCTGGACTGGCGCGTGGCCGGGCCCCGGGCGGGTGACGACGGAAGGTCCAGCGTAAGCGATTGGCAGATATAGGGTAAATGCGCTGCCGACGCCGGGCGCGCTGCGCAGATGGATTTCGCCGCCCAACAGGTTCGACAGTTCGCGGCTGATCGCGAGGCCCAGACCGGTGCCGCCGTATTTGCGACTGGTGCTGGCATCGGCCTGCTGGAACGCCTCGAAGATGATTTTCTGTTTTTCGGCAGGGATGCCAATGCCGGTATCGGCGACTTCGAAGGCGATTACGCTCTGCGCTTGACGGAGGATCGGGTGCGTCGAGGTCCAGCCGGCGGGGGCCGCGGACACCTTGAGCTGAACGCCGCCACGTGCAGTGAACTTGAATGCGTTCGACAGCAGGTTCTTGAGCACCTGCTGCAGGCGTTTGGAATCGGTGACGAGGCTGCGGCCGATCGAGGGATCGAGATCGACCTTGAACGACAGCTGTCTGGTGTCCGCCTCGTGACGGAAGGG
>DASSIJ010000200.1:0-6661 GCA_035692045.1 Pseudolabrys sp.
GGTGTCGTAGGTGTCAATCAACAGCACGACTCCGTCCGGCCGCGCGCGAGCGAAATTCTCGAATGCAGTCATCTCGTCGTCGTGCACCTGCACGAAAGAATGGGCCATGGTGCCGACCACCGGAATTCCGTAGCGCTCGCCGGCGAGCACATTTGCGGCGCTGGCAAATCCCGCGATATAGCTCGCGCGCGCCGAGAACAGGCCGGCCTCGGCGCCGTGGGCAGTCCGCAGCCCGAAATCCGACAGGATTTTTCCTGGAGCCGCCAAAACCATGCGCGCAGCTTTTGAGGCGATCATGGTTTGAAAATGCAGAATGTTTATCAGGCGCGTTTCGACGAACTGTGCCATCGGCAGCGGCGCAGTGATACGGATCAGTGGCTCATTTGGAAAGCAAACAGACCCTTCCGGGATCGCGTGGACGTCACCGGTGAAGCGGAATCCAGCAAGGTAGTCGATGAGATTGGCGCGAAAGCGCCCGGTGCTTTTCAGCCAGTCGATTTCGGACGATGAGAACCGTAGGGTCTCAAGATAGGTGAGGACATCCTCCAGCCCGGCGGCAAGCAGAAAACCGCGCCTGGGCGGCAGCCGCCGCACGAAGAACTCGAAGACGGCCTCCTTGTCCTCGCCACGATCCAGGTAGGCCTGGACCATGTTGAGCTCGTAGAGATCGGTTGTGAGCGGGCCGGTGAGGGGTGTCATGATATGTGCTTACCGCATAAGCGGTTCGCCGCGGAAGGCTTAAGCAACTGGTAACTTCCATATTGTAGCAGAGATCGTCCACATTTTTTTACGTGATTGGCGCGAGGCCGTAATGCGTAGCCGATTTGAAGTCATAGCGCTGGCCGCACTCGTCAGCGTCGTTGTATTCAAGCTAGTTATCGGTCCCGGCAAGACGCTGACCGAGGCTGCGGTCACGACGAACCAAAGGTCGATCTTTGGGCTTCATATTGCGCAGCCCAGCACGATGAAGGATTTTCCTGTGGAGCTGCCGCTGCCCTGACGGCGCCGCCTCGACCGACTATCACACTAGCCTCTGGCCTGATTTTCGATCCATTCGCTCGGTGGGATCGCGTCGACCAGTTCAGCTTCTCGAGGCAGCCACAAATGCTCCGAGTTGCAGTAGGGGCAATGCGTGTAGCTAAACTCCTGCGGGACGCGCGCCAGAGTTTCCGCATCGACGTGAATGCCGGTCGAAAATTGCCGGCCAGTGTTCGGACACTTGATGAGCAACACGCCCATGGCGCGATCCGCATGCTTTCCGGAGTCGGATACGCTCTCAGTGAGCCTTGGCTCGTTCCAGCAGCCAGCAGAACTGCGCTGCGGTGAAGAGCTGAGCCAGCAAAGCCAGGCCAATGATTTCAAAGCCGAGCATTGTTTTTCTCCTGTACGCCTCTTGGTTTTTCTTGGCCGTGAACATAGGCGCCGGAGGTCGAATGGCTGTGTTCACCGTCACAAAAAGACGGAATGGTAAATCCGTATGGGGTACCCGAGCCTGGCACCCCGGATCCCGGTTGCGCTGGCTGTTCTTAGCGGGGCAGCCGTGCCGACCTATTTGGCGGTCGCTGCCTTCAGAATGGGCGTCAACCGAGCGACTTCGCTCTTCACCAGATCGCCGAGCGCTTTCGGTCCGCGCCGGTTCGGTTCTGCGATCTCGGCGCCAAGATCGGCCAGCCGTTTCTGCACGACGGCCTCGTTAAGTCCTTTGTTCAACGCTTCGGCGAGCTTGTCGATGACGGCCTTTGGCGTGCCTTTTGGCGCGAATACGGCATAGAACGGTGCGCAGTCGAATTCAGGCAGGCCTTGCTCATAGGAGGTCGGCACGTCAGGCAGTAGCGGGCTGCGCTTCTTTGTGGCGATGGCAAGCGCCTTGACAGTGCCCGCCTGCACGTGCGGCAGCGGTCCGAGCACCGGATCGCAATCATAGTCGACCTGACCGCCGAGAATTGCGTTCATGACCGGCGCAGTCCCGGTGAACGGCACCATGGTCGGTTTGATGCCAATGGCCGAGTTGAGGAGCAGGCAGCCAACATAGGAAACCGAGCCAACCCCGGCGTGTCCCATATTGAGCTTGCTCTCATTGGCTTTGGCGTAGGCAATGAACTCCTTGAGGTTGTTGGCGGGGAAGTCCTTGCGGACCGTGAGCAGCTCCGGCTGCTCGGCGATCAATCCGATTGGCTCGAAATCCTTCTGCGGGTCATAACCGAGGTTGGGATAGAAGAAGGGCGCCGCCGCATGGGTGCCCATGTGACCGGAAATGATCGTGTACCCGTCGGGAGTGGCGTGCGCGGCGCGGAGCGATCCAAGGGTGCCGCCGGCACCGCCGACATTTTCAACCACGAATTGCTGCCCGAGATAGCGGGAGAAGATGTCAGCTACGATCCGGCCGGTGACATCGGCCGGTCCGCCGGCCGCAAATGGCACGATCACTGTCACCGCTCGTGAGGGGTAGTCCTGAGCCTGTACCCCGCTTATTCCTGCGAGCGCCAGGACTGCCGCTGCGATCCATTGCCCTCTCATTGTCCCCTCCCTGACAACGCCCTGTTCTTTTGGGCGCAAGCATATATCTCGCATGCGCGGTTACCAGTGCCCAAACAACAACGGGCGGTTCCGGCGCACCAGCACGGGCCGGTCGTGACGAATGGGTGTCTCCTTTGTGAAAGCATAGCCGGAATGCGTCAGTGCCACCTCACGTTGTGTGTGCGTGACGAAAAGCGGACGCTTGGATCGCTAGCCTCCTTTTTACAGTGTGCTAGCTTAGTCGGGTACGATGCCTTGCGGGGGGCAAGTACCGAAAGTGGGAGCGTTCCATGGAGTCCCGCGCGCGACCAGACACCGTCTCCACGCCTGCCTCAATATCCGTCACGCTTTATGTCAATGGCGAACCGTCCAAGTTGGCTATCGCGCCTTGGACGACCTTGTTGGATGCGCTCCGCGACCGCCTCCACCTGACCGGAACGAAAAAAGGCTGCGATCACGGGCAGTGCGGCGCCTGCACAGTCTTGATCGACGGCCGGCGCGTCAATTCCTGCCTGACTTTGGCGGTCATGAAAGATGGCGCCAGGATCACCACCGTTGAGGGCCTTGCCACCGACGGTTCGCTGCATCCATTGCAGCAGGCGTTCATCGACCACGACGCATTTCAATGCGGTTACTGTACGCCAGGCCAGATTTGCTCCGCGGCCGGACTCATCGCGGAAGGAAAAGCAAAGACCGCCGATGAAATCCGCGAGTTGATGAGTGGCAACATCTGCCGATGCGGGGCCTACCCCAACATCGTCGCAGCGATTCAGCAGGCGATGGGGGCCAAGCCATGATCAACTTCGAATACGCGCGCGCGGTCGACGTCGCTGATGCTATCCGCCAGATGGCCGCCGATCCCGCGGCTAAATTCATAGCTGGTGGCACCAATCTCATCGACTTGATGAAATACGATGTCGAGCGTCCGAAGCGATTAATCGACATCACACATCTGCCGCTCAAGTCCGTGGACGAGACGGCAGGCGGAGGGGTTCGCGTCGGCGCCCTCGTACCAAATAGCGACCTCGCTTATCACCCGCTGATCGAGAAGCGTTATCCGCTGCTGTCCAGCGCGATCCTGGCCGGCGCTTCGCAGCAATTGCGCAACATGGCGTCGACCGGCGGCAATCTGCTGCAGCGGACGCGCTGCTTCTACTTCTATGACGTTGCAACACCGTGCAACAAGCGGGAGCCGGGGAGCGGGTGTTCGGCGATCAATGGCATCAACCGGATCAATGCGGTTCTCGGCACAAGCGAGTCCTGCATCGCAACGCACCCGTCTGACATGTGCGTCGCGCTCGCGGCGCTCGAAGCGAAGGTCCATGTGGCCGGTGCCACGGGAGAGCGTACAATCGCCTTTGACGATTTTCACCGGTTGCCGGGTGACACACCGCAACTCGATAACAATCTTCAGCCGAGCGAAATCATCACTGCGATCGAGCTTCCCGCGCGGGGCTTTGCGGCCAATTACAGCTATCTGAAAATCCGTGACCGGCTGTCCTACGCATTTGCGCTGGTCTCGGTTGCCGCCGCTCTCGAGCTTGAGGGCGGCAGGATCAAGGAGGCGCGTCTCGCGCTTGGCGGTGTCGCACACAAACCTTGGCGCAGACCCGAGGCCGAAGCCGCATTGCGAGGCCAGGCCGTCGATTCGAATGCCTTCGCGAAGGCAGCTGACATATCGCTCGCCGGCGCCAAAGGCTTCGCGCACAACGCCTTCAAGATTGATCTGGCGCGTCGCGCCATCATTCGCACACTGACGCAGGCCGCAAACGGCACGCCACAAATCCAGTCCAGCAAGAAGATCCGGTGAGTGTCATGAAACCTTATATCGGCACCCCGACCTCTCGCGTTGATGGACGCGTCAAGGTCACCGGCATGGCGCAATACGCGGGTGAGTTCGCGGCTCCCGACCTCGCCTATAGCAGTGTCGTCACCTCGACGATTGCGCGAGGCCGCATCAAGCGCATCGACACGAGCCAGGCGCTTGCCGTCGAGGGCGTTCTCGACGTCCTCACCCACGAGAACCGGCCGAAGATGGGTGACACCGATCAGGCTTTCAACGACGAGGTCGCGCCAACCGGCTCGCCGTTTCGCCCACTCTACGATGACAAGATCAAGTTCAATGGCCAGCCGATCGCGCTGGTGATCGCCGAGGAGTGGGAGATCGCGCGTTTTGCGGCCACGCTCGTGCGTGTCGAGTATGAGGCGGAGAGCCACGACACCGATCTGCACACCCGGCGCGAGAAGGCCTTCGTGGTTGAAAAGCCCGACAAATTGCGTGGCGATGCGGCGAAGGCCCTTGCTGCGGCGGCCGTGCGGCACGAGGCCGAGTACTTCATTCCGGTCGAGTACCACAATCCGATGGAGTTGTTTGCCGCAACCGTAGTCTGGAAAGAGGGCGGACAGCTCACGGTGTTCGACAAGACCCAGGGCGTGCAGAACGTTCAGCGCTACGTCTGCGGCGTGTTTGGCTTGAAATCGGACGACGTGCGCGTCATGTCGCCTTTTGTCGGCGGAGCGTTTGGCTCAGGCCTGCGTCCGCAATACGAGGTGGTGCTGGCCGTGCAGGGCGCGCTTCAGCTCAAGCGTTCGGTGCGGCTCGTGCTGACACGCGAACAGATGTACGGCCTCGGCTATCGGCCGGCGACGATCGAGCGCGTTGCGCTTGGCGCCAGGGCCGATGGATCGCTCGACGCGATCACCCACGAGGCGATCGCCATGACATCGCAATACGAGGAATTCTCACGCAACGACACCTCGTGGTCGGCATTGCTCTACAAGAGTTCCAATGCGACGTATGAGCACAAGCTTAGTCGGCTCGATGTGCCCACGCCGTCCGACATGCGTGCGCCCGGTGCGGCGTCGGGTGTTTACGCACTGGAATGCGCGATGGACGAGCTTGCCGTCGCACTCAAGCTCGATCCCGTCGAGCTGCGCATGCGCTGCTACTCGGACCGTGACCAGAACACCGGTGCTCCCTTCACCAGCAAGCAGTTGAAGGAATGCTACCGGAAAGGTGCAGAATTGTTCGGCTGGTCCAAGCGGACTTCCGAGCCCAGGTCGATGCGTGATGGCACCGACTTCGTCGGGTGGGGCATGGCGACAGGCGTCTGGGAAGCCTTACAGATGCCAACGGGCGCTCGCATCGTGCTCACCGGCAACGGTCACGCGGAGGTGTCGTGTGCCACGTCCGATATTGGCACCGGCACCTACACGGTCATGGCGCAGGTCGCGGCCGACATGCTCGGTGTGCCGATCGACAATGTCACGGTAAAGCTGGGAGATTCCACGCTGCCGCATTCGATGGTCGAAGGCGGGTCATGGACGGCGGCCTCGGTGTCGCATGCCATTGCGGTCACGGCTGATGAGGTTCGCAAGGAGCTTCTGGGTCTCGCGCAGACGATGCCCAACTCACCGCTTGCCGGCCTTAAGGCCGAAGACGTCGTCCTCGCAGACGGGATGATCGCCGCGAGGCAGGACTCAAGCCGCGCGGTATCGGTCGCGGAGGCCATGCAGCACGGGGGCGTTGATCGCATCGTGCACGAAAGGTCTGCTGAATTTCCGGAAGACACCAAGCATGCGCGCAACACGCACTCGGCGGTCTTCGCCGAAGTGAAGGTGGACGAGCAGCTTGGGGTCATCCGCGTGACACGCGTTGTCAGTGCGGTTGCCGCCGGGCTCATCATCAATACGAAGACCGCCGCCAGTCAGGTCATGGGGAGCGTCGTATGGGGTATCGGCATGGCCCTCCACGAGGAAGCGCTTTATGACCACAGCTTCGGTCGCATCATGAACGCCAACATCGCCGAGTATCATGTGCCGGTGAACGCCGACGTGCAGGACATCAAGGTCATCTTCGTCGATGAGCCTGACAACATCGTCAACCCGCTCGGAATCAAGGGCGTGGGCGAGATCGGTATTGTCGGAGTAGCCGCTGCCATCGCCAATGCCGTCTATCACGCCACCGGCAAGCGCGTTCGCGACCTACCAATTACCATCGACAAGGTGCTCGGGTAATTTGCTCAGGCCGCATGCCCGCACTTATCGCCAGGCGAGTTGCCGGCGTGAACCCCTTTCGGCATTCCGGTACCAGCGCGGCGCGGAAACAAAAAAGAGCGAATATGTGATTTAGCTCACAGGTGTT
>DASSIJ010000201.1:0-2844 GCA_035692045.1 Pseudolabrys sp.
AGGATCACGAAAATGATCGACACCACCGAAGCAAAGATCGGGCGATCGATGAAAAAGTGCGAAATTCGCATGCGCTGCCGCCGCCCGTTATTTTGACTTTTGCGGCGGGCCTCCCGCCGATGCCGGTCCTGCAGGCTTAGCCCCCTGCTCCTCCGGCCGCACCTTTGTACCCGGTCTTGCCTGCATCAAGCCGCTGACCACGATACGATCGTCGGGACCGATACCGTCCTTGATGACACGGAGATTGTCCGACGTGAGCTGACCGGGCGTGACGTATCTTTGCCGCACCGTATCCTGCGCGTCTATGACGATGACATATCTTTGTGCCTGCTCGGTGCCGATGGCGGCATCGGGAACCAGCAAAGCCTCATAGGGCAGCGAACCCGGTACGCGCACGCGGCCAAACATGCCCGGGGTGAACACCGCGCTCGGATTTGAAAATACCGCCCGGCCACGAATGGTGCCGGTCGAACGCTCGATCACGTTATCGACGAAATCCATCCGGCCTTCATGATCGAAATCGGTTTCGTCGATAAGCTTCAGTGCCACCTGTACGCTGCCACCGCGGCTGGCGACGTCCTGCCCGGTCTGGCCGATGCGCTCGTAGCGCAAATAGGACGCTTCATCGAAGGTGAATTCGAAATAAATCGGATCGGTCGAAACGATGGTAGCGAGCATTGTCGTGTTGCCGCCGGTACCGCCGGTGACAAGGTTGCCCGGAGTGACGCGCCGATCGCCGATACGCCCATTGATGGGCGCCCGCAATTCGGTGAATTCCAGGTCCAGCTCGGCCTGGCGCACCGCCGCCTCGTTGGCGCTCACTGAAGCCTTGGCGTTACGAAAGGCTTGCGCGCGCTGTTCGAAGGTCTGGTCGGTGATCGTCTTGTCGCGCACGAGCTGTTGGCCGCGCGTATAGTCGGATTCGGTAAAGGCCACGTTGGATTGCGCCTGCACAAGATTGGCCCGAGCCTGATCGAGCGTATTCTGGAACGGCCGTTTGTCGATGGTGAAGAGCAAATCGCCCTGCTTGACCAGCTGGCCGTCTTTGAAATGAAGCTTGTCGAGATAGCCCGAAACGCGAGCGCGCACCTCCACCGAATTTATGGCGGTGAAGCGGCCGACATATTCGTCGTAGTCAAATACGGTGCGCTTGACCGGCTCAGCCACGGTGACTGCCGGCGGCGGGGGCCCGGCCTGCTTTTGACCTTCGCCACAGCTCGCCACCAGGGTCGCGATCGCCAACGGCAAGGCGATGGCTCGTGCGCCATGCATCAAAGATAATGATGAAACCAGGGGTATCGAATACATGAAATGCCTGCAGATATGGCTAGCGCGACCTGTCCCCTTAGCGTTGGCAAACACCTATATCCACCTTACCGGTTCGGCAATAGCCAACGAAGCATTGCATTAGCTGCGTCTTTTGGGGCGAATCGCCGCAATCCAATCGCGTCGGAATAAGATCAAAAGAATGCCGCAATAGGCCACAGTTCCGATAGCCCCGACAATGGCGAGTGCCGCAAGGTCACGTGGGCCGTGCCAATCGGCGAGCCAACGAACGACGGGCCCATGGCACAGCAACAACACCGCCGCGAACACAACGCCGGCCACTGCAAGTCTCATGATTGACCGACGTAATCGTCCATCATGAGAAAGATGGCCCGCGCGCGTCGCAAACCAGATGACGAGGACGAGATTGATCCAGGCGCCGATCGAGGTCGCGAGCGCCAGTCCGACCTGCGCGAGCGGTCCCATCAGCAGCACTTTAAATGCAATGTTGACCGCCGCTGCGATAAGGGCAGCCTTTACTGGCGTCGCAGTATCACCACGCGCAAAAAAGGTCGCGACGGCACTTCGCATCAGCACGAACGGCAATAGCCCGAAGGCATAGGCTGTCAATGTGCGTCCTGCCGCATCCGCATCGGCTGCTGTGAACGCACCGCGCATGAACAATGCGCGCATGATCAGGTCAGGAATGACAAAAAACGCGATGACACACGGAATAGACAGCAACAGCGTGAATTCGATCGCACGATTTTGCGCTTGTGCGGCGCCATGGTGGTCGCCGCCGGCGATACGGCGCGACATTTCGGGAAGGATGACCGTCCCGGCGGCGATGCCGATGACGCCGATCGGCAACTGATTGAGACGGTCAGCATAGTAAAGCGCCGAAAGAGCGCCTGCCGGGAGGAAACTTGCAATGATCGTGTCGGCAAACAACGCGAGCTGCACGCCGGCCGAGCCGAGCGTTGCGGGACCAAGCGCGCGGAAAAATCGTCGCACATCGGCATCGAGTTCAGGCCAGCGAAATTTCGTCAGCACGCCGGCGAGACCCGCATCGCCAGCGACCAGCAAGAATTCAAGTATGCCGGCAAGGAGAACGCCCCATGCCGCCGCGTGGCCGGCGGTTGGAAAGAAGGCTGCAAGCGCAAGCGCCAATATGAGCGATAGGTTAAGCAGGATGGGGGCAGCGGCAGCAGCCGCAAAGCGTTGCAGCGCGTTGAGGATGCCGCCATAAAGTGTCACTAGGGTGATCAACAGAAGGTACGGAAAAGTAATGCGGGTTAGCTCGACGGCCAGGGCATAGCGGCCGGGGTCGCGCGAAAAGCCTGGCGCCAAAACACCGATCACCGCCGGCGTGAATACAAGTGCCACCAACAACAAGACGATCTGACTTGCAAGCAGCAACGTAAAGATCCGGTCCGCGAACTGTCCGGCGCGCGCGGCACCGCCCTGCTCGCGAATACGCGCATAAGCCGGGATGAAGGCGGCATTGAAGGCGCCTTCCGCGAAAATTGCGCGGAAATGGTTCGGCAGGCGCAGCGCGACAAAAAAGGCGTCGGCAAC
>DASSIJ010000202.1:0-2943 GCA_035692045.1 Pseudolabrys sp.
TTCGTCAGTGCGCGCTTGGGATGATAGTTGATGCTCCAGGCCCAGCAGGTTTCGTCGTCGATCGGCACCCACGCATGCGCGCCCAACGGATGACCGGCGCGCGGCGGTATGATCGAATACCAGGGCACGATCCAGGGCGTGATGCGCCAGTAATACTTGCCACCATCGGCGTTGCGCCGCGCCCCGATCAGCAAGCCGCCCGGGAATTCCTCGACCTCGAACAACGGCATGCGGTCCTGTTCGTTGTAGACATTCCCCTTCGAACCCTTGAACAGCGGATCTTTGTTGAGCTCGGACCCGTGCAGCCATGACACGTGGCTGGAATCGATGCCGCCTTCCATCGCCTGAAGGTAGTTGCACTCCTGCAACCGCTTGGAGACGAAGCGCTGCGGCGGCTCGACATCGGTCCATTCCAGTGCCGGCGGCGGCGGCTGCATGGCCGGCGGGCCCATGAAGGCCCAGATAATTCCCGCCTTCTCGATACAGGGATAGGATTTCAACTTGATGTTCTTGCGGAAGCCGCTTTCTTCCGACTCCGACGGAAGATCGACGCATTGGCCGGTCACGTCGTATTTCCAGCCATGGTAGGGACAGCGGAGGCCACATTCTTCGTTCTGTCCAAACCAGAGCGAAACCCCTCGATGGGCGCAGAATTCATCGATCAGACCGATTTGTCCCTTGCTGTCGCGAAAGCAAACCAGGCTCTCACCCATCAACTTGACGCGTACCGGCGGGCAATCGGGCTCGGGAATTTCCGACGACAGAAGGAACGGCGCCCAGTAGCGCCGCAGCAGCTTGCCCATGAATGTTCCCGGGCCGACGCGGCTCAGCTGGTCGTTCTGTTCACGCGACATCATGGCGACGTTCCCTCAGGTCTTTGCTATGTTTCTGGCAGGTAGCGGCCATTATATGCAGCCGCGCCGGTTACGGAAGCCAAGTGCCATGTCTTTGCCGCGCATCGCCATTGCAACCGGAGACCCCGCCGGAATCGGGCCGGAGATCGCACTTAAGGCGGCGATTGATCCGCGCGTCCGCAATCTATGCCGCCCCCTGCTGGTGGGTGACCCGGCGGCGGTGGAATTGCATGCTCGTGCCGCCGGCCTGTCGCCGACGTTGCACGTGATCGAAAAGACATCTGGTGCGGATTGGACCGACGGAGCCGTCAATTTGCTGGACGCACGCGACGGCAGCAACGCGACGATTCGAATCGGCACCGTTGACGCCGCTTACGGCCGTGCGTCGCTGGCGAGCGCAAGCCGGGCCATCAAAGCTGCCCTGGCCAAGGAGGTCGAGGCCGTCGTGGCGGCACCGCAGACGGAGCGCTCAATCGCCGCGGCAGGTATTGCCTTCGATGGCTATCCGTCGTTCGTCGCGCGCGAGACCGGCACGCCGGTCAGCGATGTCTACCTGATGATCTGTTTCGACCAATCCCGGATCGTGCACGCGACGTTACATGTCAGCGTGCGGGAGGCGGTCGCATTGATTACCGCGGAGCATATCGAGCGCGTGATCCGGGTCACCGATTTATCATTAAAAAAACTTGGCATCGCGCGTCCTAAGATCTTCGTCAGCGGGCTCAACCCTCACGCCGGCGAAGAAGGACTGTTCGGCCGCGAAGAGATCGAGATCATCGAGCCCGCGATTCACAAAACGGCCGAAGAAGGAATCGACGCATCGGGTCCCTTTGGTGCCGACACGATGTTCCGCAAGAAGGGGTCCGACGCCTTCATCGTGATGCTGCATGACCAAGGCCACATCGCTGCCAAGCTGCAAGCGTTCAACCGCACCGCCGGTCTTTCGATCGGCTCGCCGATTCTATTTTCGTCCGTGGCGCATGGCAGCGCTCATGACATCGCCGGAAAGGGCCAGGCTGATCCCGGAGCGATGATCGAGGCGATCACGCGGTTGGCGCGCGTCAACGCGCAAGGACGCGACGGCTAACGATTGAGCAGCGGGATGCTGGTCACATCGGGCGGCTTCGGAATCGACTGCAAATAAGCGTAGATATCCGCGAGATCGCCGTCGGAGAGGATTTTCCCACTGTACGGCGGCATGGCGCGATTTGTCGAACGCACGAAAGCGTAAAACGTTTCCCAGGGCAGCGGATCGGGTGCGAGGCGCTTGCCGCCGCTCGTCATGATCGAGCCCTGCCCCATCGTGCCGTGACACTGCCAACAGCCGTTTTGAATGTATGCCGTCTTGCCATGTTCGGCCGACGCGGCCAGAGCGCCGTTTTGTCCGACGTTGAGCGCGGCAGCCAACCCCAGCGCGATCATCCACATTCGCATCACGGCACCTTCAACGCGGCTGCGTCACGACATCGACCAGCGCAGGCTCGCCGGCCTTGACCACCTGCACCGCCTTTTTGAGCGCTGGGGCGAGTTCACCTGGGTCGGTAATCGGACCGGCCGACCACATCCCCATCGAACTCGCCAGCTTGCCGTAGTCGATGGTCGGATTTTCGAGACGCGTGCCGACCGGACCTATGTCGTTGCGAAGGCTGGCGACGCGGTCGCGGCGGTTCGACATGCGCTGAACGTGCATCACCTCCTGATGATACCCGCGATTGTTGTGCATCACAGACAACAGCGGAATCTTGTGCCGTGCCGCGGTCCACAACACGCCCGGCGCATACATGAAGTCGCCGTCAGGCTGGAAATTGACCGAGAAGCGTCCGGCGTCGCGGTTGGCGAGCGCGGCGCCGACCGCACCCGGCAAATTGTAACCGACGCCAAAGCCGCCCGGTCCGCCGATATGGTGATAGTGCTTGTCCATCGGCCACAGCCGGGTCGGCCAGGAGGAAAATTGCCGGTCGCCGCCGACCGAAGACCAGTCGAGATCCTTGATCTGGGCATAGACCTCCATGGACATGCGCGCCGTGCTGATCGGACTCGCATCCCATCCGTAGGACGCCGCCTGCCGTGTTCGCTCGCGCGCCTCTGC
>DASSIJ010000203.1:0-8951 GCA_035692045.1 Pseudolabrys sp.
CGCCATCGCCTGCTCGGGCCTGATCTACGATGCAGAAGGGGACAATGCCTTTGACCGGATCTTGGCAACGCTGAGCCGGTTTGCCGGTCGAGAGCTCGATATCGATCAGGCGGTGTTCGCCTCGGAGCGTGCAACCGGCGATCGCAATCGCGCCATTGCTTATCTTTTGCGCAACTATGCTGTCATAAAGGGCGACGTTGATGCCGTCCTCGATGTCTATTTCCGACAGTGTTCGGTTTTGGTGACCGCACGCGACATCGCCGTCATGGCGGCCACGCTCGCCAACCGGGGCCGAAATCCGCTCAGCGGCGAGCAGGTCATCAGTCCATATGCCGTTGCGCGGACTTTGTCCGTGATGACGAGTTCGGGCATGTACGATTATGCCGGCGAATGGATCTATCGGGTCGGCATACCGGCGAAGAGCGGCGTCGGTGGCGGTATTATCGCCGCACTGCCTTCGCAGCTGGGTCTCGGCACTTACGCCCCGCTGCTCGACAGTCATGGCAACAGCGTGCGCGGCCTGAAAGTGTGCGAAGCATTGTCATCACACTTCGATTTGCATCTCTTCAACCGCAGCGGCGACGTCAGAAACGGCATCATCGCCGACTACGATATTGGCGGCGTGTCCTCGCGGCGAAACCGCCAGCCCCACGAACAAGAAATTCTCAACGAGCACCAAAAAGACTGTCACGTCTATGAGCTGACAGGAGCGCTCACCTTCGGCACCATCGACTACCTGTCGCGCCGGCTTGTGGAAAAGCAGAAAGAGTCTCAACTCGTCATTCTTGATTTCCATCGCGTGCCGACAACCACGAGGGCCGCCGGCCGGCTGCTTGGCGAAGCATTGGCTGAACTCGGCGCGGTCAACACCACGGTGATCCTGTGCGGGATACAATCGCAGTCGCCGGTTGCCACGATGTTTGATCCGCTGATCGAATCTCCGTCGAAATTGCGCAAGTTCGCAGTCCTGGATGAAGCGATCGAGTGGGCGGAAGACCAGATCATCTATCGCTATGGCGGATATGGCCGGCTGCATGATCCGACCACTTTGCCCGAGCAGCAGCTGCTCGAAGGCCTCACGGCCGGCCAGATTGAATCGCTTGCCACACGCATGAAGCCGCGGACCTACCAGTCCGGACAACGGATTATCGGAGCCGAGGAATCGGCATCATCCCTGTTCTTTCTGCAAAGCGGCATGGTCAGCGTGAAGCTGGCAAACGGTGTGCGTCTGGCAACGCTTGTCGCAGGCATGGTTTTCGGCGAGATGGCGTTGCTCGAGGACCGCAGGTCCGCCGATGTGTGGGCGGATACGCTGGTTGAATGTCTCGAGCTGCCCCTCGATGCTTATGCCGAATTTCGGGAGATATACCCGCAGGTCGGTGAGCGCATCATACGCAATCTGGCCGTACTTCTGGCCAAGCGCCTGATTTTGGCCAACACAAAAATTGATCTGCTGACTGCGCACTGAGACCGGAACGCACCGAGCCGACAAAATTGTCTTTGGCCGCGCTGATCCGGCTAGAACGCCACGGCCTTATTTCGGACCCGCAGCGCTGCACGGCCAACCAGCTCGGCGTGTTTTTCAATCGGGAAGGGCCTTCCGGTGAGATATCCCTGCACCTCGTCGCAGCCTTCCTGTTTCAGGAATGCCAGTTGAGTTTCGGTCTCGACCCCTTCGGCAAGCACCGGAATGTTCAGGCTGTGCCCGAGGGTGATAATGGCGCGAACGATCGCCATGGAATGATGATTGTGTTCCAGGTCGCCGATGAACACACGGTCGATCTTGATTTTTTCGAACGGGAACGCGTGCAGGTAGGACAGCGATGAATATCCGGAGCCGAAATCATCCAGCGCGATGTGGATGCCGAGCGCCTTGAGCTTGCGCAGGATCGAGACTGCGCGGGAAAAATCGTCGATCAGGACACCTTCGGTGATTTCCAGTTCGAGCCGGTCCGGCTTGAGTCCGGTATCGAGCAGGATGGAATGGACAAGGCTGGGCAAGTCGCCGTGATGGAATTGAATCGGCGAAATATTGACGGCAACCTTGAGCGGTTTCGGCCACGATGCCGCTTCCTTGCAGGCTTCGCGCAGGATTCGTTCGCCGAGGGTAATGATGAAACTGCTTTGCTCGGCGATCGGGATGAACATGTCAGGCGGCACCATTCCGCGCTTCGCGCACTCCCAGCGCGCAAGTGCTTCAAACCCGATGACTTTACCCAGGCCGATCGTTTTCTGCGGCTGGTAGTGCAGCAGGAGATCGCCTTGTTCGAGAGCGGTCTGCAGGTCCGTCTGCAATTCGCGCCGCTCGCGCAGGCGGGAACCGAGTTTCGCCTCGAAAAAGCGCAATGTCCCGCGCACTTCTGATTTCGCCTGATACAGCGCGGCGTCGGCATTCGCAATCAGGGCTTTGACGTCGGCGCCATCAGCAGGGAAGACGGCGACGCCGACGCTCAGGCCAACCTGCAACTGGTGGCCATCGATTTCAAAATTGCCCTTGAAGGCGGCCAGCATGCGCTCGCCTAGGGCCTTGGCCGATTCTTGCGGGTCGTCACTTGTCACAACCGCGATGAACTCGTCACCCCCGATGCGCGCGAGATATGCGCCTTCAGTGGCCACATGCAGCCGCCGGGCAGCCTCGCGGAGCAGGCCGTCGCCCACCAGATGGCCGTAGACGTCGTTCGCCTCCTTGAACCGGTCGAGGTCGAGACACATGACGGCAAATTGCTGGCCGCCGTTGGCGGCCTTGCCGAGGGTCACGGCGAGGTAGTCGAGGAGTGAAGCGCGGTTGGGGAGGCCGGTGAGGGAATCGTTGTGAGCCAGATACCAGATGTCTTCCTCCGCCCGCCGGCGCTCGGTCACGTCGTCAAGAACGGTCAGGATATATTTCGCCCGGCCGTCTTCGTCCCTGATGGCCGTCTTTTTTGCGGTTATGCGGCGAGGCCCCTTGGAGACCGTGGGTATTTCATGTTCCGGCGTACAGACGATCCGGTCAGCGTCCAATGTTTCGTTGTCCGATCGTACGATCAAATCGGCGCGCCATTCCGGGAATATTTCGTACGCCGTTTTTCCGATCAGATCCTCGCGGGACGCGCCCGTGAGTTCTTCATAGGCCCGATTGAACAATGTAAAGCGATTGCCCCGCCTATCCGACACGGATTCGTCCAGATCCCTGACGACGATCGGAACGGGCACGTGCTCGATGACCGCATTGAGGAATATCTTTGTCCGGCGTAGTTCGCCCTCGGCATGTTTGGTTTTTGTGATGTCGTGAACGACGGTCAAGCGTGCATCGCGCCCTTCATACGTCAGCGCTTTTGAGTGCACGGCGACGTCGACTTGCGTCCCGTCTGCCTTTATGTGTTGCCCGATATTTTCGACGAATTGATCGTCCGCAAGGCTATGGATGAATGCGGCGAACCGCTCGCGATCCTCAGGCGGCCGCAACTCGGCCAGCGTCATCGACATGAATTGCGTGCGGCTGTAACCGTACAACGCAATCGCGGCCTCGTTCACGGCAAGGAAGCGCAGGGTCTCCGTGTCGATGACCCACATTGGAACGGGGCTGCCTTCGAAGAGCAAACGGAACGACTCTTCCCGGCGCTTTGCTTCCGTGACGTCCTCGTGAGTCGCGACCCACCCGCCATTGGCCAGCGGCCGGTGGACGACCGCAATGTATCGGCCGTCGCGCAGGCGATTGATGGTCTGATACGGCGCATTGACGGAGACGTCATTGAGCCGGACCTTGAGGAATGCCGTGCAGTCGTTCGGGAGCATTCCCTTGGTGACGGTGTATTCCAGGATTTCCTGAAACGGCGTGCCGGGCTTCGTCAGCTCCTCGCTCAAACCGTAGGTGTCGGCATATTGCTTGTTGCAGATGATGAGGCGCTTCGATGCATCGAACATGCAGAGGCCCTGTGAAATATTTTCCAGAGCCGCGTGAATCTGCTGGTCCTGCTTGCGGATCGCGTTTTCCGCCTCGACCTTGTCCGTAATGTCCTCGTGGGTGGCGACCCAGCCGCCCTCCGGCATCGGCTGGTTCACGATTTTAATGATCCGGCCGGAAGGGGTCGGAACGTTTTGCTGCGTCAGCTTTTGCCTGGAAATCTGGTCGAGGATCATGGCGTGATACTCAACCGGGTCACCGGCGAATGACCCGCATTCCTTCCGGTGCTTGAGCAGATCCAGGAGCGGTAGCCCTGGTTTTACGACATCCCGCGACACGTCGTACATTTCGATGAATCGCGAATTGCACACGACGATCCTCGACGATGCATCGAACATCACCAGGCCGTGCGACATGTTGTTCAAGGCAACGTCGAATCGCAGACTTTGCTGGCGCAGCTGCTCGGCCCGGTTTCGTTCGGCGCGAGCCTGAACGAGCGCCTGGTAGTTTCGCAGCAGGCGCGTGAAGAGTACGGCAAAAGCGGTGATGATGACGATGATCAACACCGTGGTGCTGCCGATATAGACCGCGGTCTTTCTCCAGCCGGCGAGAAGCGCATCCCGGCTTTTTGTTGCGGTGACCAGAACCGGAAAATTGGCGACCCGGCGGGCCGCAACCATGCGAACAACGCCATCGATCATGCCGTTGCTCATGCCAACGCCGTGGTTCGCAATGGCGGTGAGTTTCAAGGCAACGGCGTTCGGCCAGCGGCGGCCGATGTCCACGTCGTTTTGCGGAAAGCGAGCAAGCAAGGTGCCATCGTTCCGGAACAGTGCGAAGGTGCTGTCCGGGTCGGCGCTGATTTCGCTGAAATATTTCTGCAGGAATTCCAGTTCGAAGGACGCTGAGATGACGCCGAGGAATTCGCCGTGGGGGGCGGAGATTTTGCGGACCAGATTGGCCACCCAGCTTCCAGTTGCGCGGTTGCGAACCGGCTCGCTCAGGATCGATTTCGAGGCTGGATCGGATTTGGCGGCGCTGAAGTAGTCGCGGTCCGCGCTGTTGATGTCGGGCAGGGGCCACTGGCGGGAATAATTGATCAATTTTCCGTCGGCATTGAAGATGATGAGGGCGCCGACGTAGGGGATGCCGACGGCCTTGTCGCGCAATTTCAGGTGAACATCATAGCGGCTGATGCTTGTTTCGAACGTTTTCCTGCTGACCCCCGGCTGGCGCGAAATGTCTTCGCTGAATTCCTTTTGCACGGCCTCTACGGCTGCGAAAGCCTGTTCGATTTGCTTTGCGATGATGAGCGTTGAATTTGTCAGCGCTCGTTCGTTTTCATAGATCACCCGATCACGGAGATTGAGAACGATGAGGCTTGCGCTGCCCACAACGATAAGTGCGAGCGTGACGGCGCACACAAGGAAAAGCCGTTCCAGGCTGAAAAATTTGGCAGGCGTCGCCGTGTCCGAGGCACGAGCGAAATGCGCCGACATCAATTTGGAAAGCCATCCTGGCATGCAGCTGCGTCTTGCTTAAGGGATCCCGGCTCGATGCATCGGACAGCAATAACGCGAAAAATTTAATCTTCACCTGATGTTGGCCGGGGTGACCGTGCTCCTGCGTTCCCAAACGACGCTGATGGTTAATGGTCACCTTCGGGATATCGGAAAGGATCTGTTATCCGGTTCACGACCGCGCACCGGCGCGCGTACTTTGGCGAGGACGCAATCTAGGGTGCATCCCGACCGCGCGGCGCCTTGCAGGTTTCACGGCAAAGTAAGCTTCTCGCCCTAGCATGCCGGCTCGCCTGAGCGGATGTGGGCTTTCATGACCAGTCTTGACCTGACCACTGTCGTCAACGCAACCGGACGCAGCGAAAGCGATCGACAGACGCGCATTTTGTGTGTGCTGTTTTTCTTCTCCGGCGCTCCTGCGCTGATCTATCAACTGACCTGGCAGCGTGCGCTGTTCCTGATCTTCGGCGTCAATATCGAGTCGGTGACGATTGTCGTCACGGCGTTCATGCTCGGCCTTGGCATCGGCAGTCTTGCGGGCGGCTGGCTGTCAAAGCAGCGCGCGGTACCGCTGTTGCTGTTGCTCGCGGCCATCGAATTTCTGACCGGCGCGTTCGGTCTCATGTCGCTGACCCTGTTCGACAAGGTTGGTGATTTCACGATCGGACTAAGCTTGCCCGCCACCGCGGCCGCGGCGCTCGCGCTTGTCATCGTTCCGACGCTGCTGATGGGCGCAACTTTGCCGCTGCTGGTCGGCCACCTTGCGCGCCGTCTCGGCAATATCGGAAGTGCCGTTGGAACGCTCTACTACGTCAATACGCTGGGAGCTGGCGCAGCCTGTCTTGTCGCCGCACTCCTGCTGTTTCCGTTCCTGGGCATGAGCGGGTCGATCTACGTCGCCGTGGGAATGAATGGCGCGGTGGCTGCGGCAGCCCTTGTCGCACAATGGTTCGGCGGCGCGGAGACCGGAACCCCCGTGGCAGAGCCCGTGCCGATTTCGGCGAAGCGGAGCCCTGTCCTCAGGTTCTGGCCCATTTTGCTGCTGGCGGCGGCCGGTGGATTTGTGTCGCTGTCGTACGAGATATTTTTCTTCCGCACGGTCTCCTATGCGAGCGGATCGAGTGCGACCGCTTTTGCTGTGACGCTGAGTGCGTTCCTGGTGGGGATTGCGTCCGGCTCGCGTCAGGCCGGTGAGCAGTGCAGGACGGCGACCCAGGACGAAACGATACGACGGCTGGTCGATACGCTTCTGATGGCCAGTCTCCTTGGCGTCCTTTTCCTGCCGCTGCTTGATCACCTTGCCTGGCTCAAAACGGGCACCGTGGGCGTGGCCATGCTGATGGTCTATGTCCTCGCCCGCTTTTGGGGAGCTGTGCTGCCTAGCCTTGCGGAGCTATCGATCGCGGCCGACGAGAAAGCAGGCATGCAGACCGCGTTTCTCTACCTCGCAAACATTCTTGGCTCGGCTGCCGGTTCGGTCATCACCGGCTTTGTGCTGATGGACCATCTGGGCCTTGTCGCGATTGCCGCAACGTTAGCCGTTGGCGGCGCCCTTTACACACTGGTCCTGATTGCATTCCTTCATGCGCCATTGGAGGTCAAGCTGCGACGCACGGCGCTTGCCGTGGCAATCGGATTGACGGCAGCGGTGGTGGCTCCTGGCTTGTCGGCACACGTGCTGGAAAGCCTGCAATGGAAAGGAATGCCGCCGGATGGACATTTCGCAAAGGTTCTCGAAAATCGCAGTGGCATTATTGCCGTGACCGACACCGGTGTCGTCTATGGGCACGGCATGTATGACGGCCGTTTCAATACCGACCTGAAGCACGACACGAACGGCATCGTGCGTCCTTATGCGCTAAGCCTCTTTCATCCGGCGCCGCGCGACGTATTGATGATTGGTCTTTCATCCGGTTCGTGGGCTCAGGTGATCGCCAACAATCCGGATGTTGCCTCACTAACCGTCATCGAGATCAATCCGGGCTACATCGCCTTGATCGGAACGGAGCCTGAGGTCGCCCCGGTTCTGACCAATCCGAAGGTCAAGATCATCACGGATGACGGCCGCCGATGGTTGCGCGCCAATCCGGAGAAGCGCTTCGATGCCATTGTCTCGAACACGACGTGGCATTTCCGCGCCAGCGTCACGAATCTCCTGTCCGTTGAATTCCTCGATCTTGTCCGGCATCACCTCAAGCCTGCCGGGACTTTCTTCTACAACACCACCGATTCCGACCGCGTGCAGCGCACGGCATGTCTCGCGTTTGCGTATGGCGCGCGCGTCACCAACCACATGGTGGTTTCGGATGCGCCGATCGCCTGGGATTTCCGGCGCTGGCGCCATACGCTTGAGTCCTATCGCATTGACGGCCAGCCGGTATTCGATACTTCGCGCGCGAAGGACCGCGCAAAACTCGATGAGCTTGCTGCCTGGCAGAAAAGCCTTGCGTCCGGTGATGCAAATACAGACAGACGGCCGATCGAGCCGTGCCCGGATATCCTGACCCGAACAGCCGGCCAGCGGTCAGTCACCGACGACAACATGGGCACCGAATGGCTGCATTATATGGGTCTTGAGTGAGTTATCGCTCACGTACGTCCCGCGGCGACCGGTCACGCTCCCGATAAAATCAGTTCAGAATGCCCACGGCGCGCGAGGCCACGAGCGCGATGGTCGCAAACGATATGGCGGATTCGGCCATCATCAGAAGTTTGGCCCTGACGGTGAGCGGAAACGTGTCGGCGGGCGAGAATGCCGTTGCGTTGGTGAAGGCCAGAAACAGGTAGTCGATGAAGCCGGGCGACCAGCCGGGATGCAGGCATGACTCCCCCGCTGGCTGCTGCTGCGTGAACAGAAAATCGTTGCGGATATCGGGCCGGGATCCTTTCGAGGCCGGGCCGCCGCGATCCAGCGCCCAGTACCACAGCGCGAAGATGATGACGTTGGTTATCCAGATGTTGAGTGCATCCAGAAGCAGTGTGCGGCCCGTGCCGGCATGACCCGACAATATTGCTTCAACCAGGCGCGCCAGCGCGCCGAAGTTCATCAGCGTGACGATGGCTGTCAGGGAGATTGCCAGGCGGCGCACGATCACTCTCCGGCGGCCGACAATACTCCATTGCTCATCCGTCGATGCCTTCCGCGCCACCCGTTGTGTCCAAGCGGTCGCAATCGACAAAGGAATGAGAAGCGCGAGTTCGAGAGCGGGCGCGAGCCAGCGCGGCCCAACCATGAGGTCATTCACGATGGAAATTTGCAATATGACGATGACGAGGACAGCGGCGCGCGCCAGCCAGAAATCAAGGGCTTGGTCGACAAACTGTTTGTAGGACTGGGCCATTGGACGGGCAGCGTAGCTTATTTGGGCACGGAATGTAGGGTGGAGCAAACTCCTTGCCGGCCGCTGGCGGACGATTATTTTTTAGCTTCGTCGTCGCCTGGCGGTGTCTGCTGCGGTTTGGTTATCCGGTAGAGTTGAAACCGGTCGCCGTTGGCGACCAGACGCAATCGCGACGGGAGCGGATTGGGCGCGTCGTCCTCTGTGAAG